>JBEGMT010000054.1:0-4171 GCA_041182925.1 Pseudomonadota bacterium
GAGAGCGGAAAAATCACCGGATATTCGTGATTATTCGCCATCGCAGTCACCACCGCTTGATTAAAAATACCGGTCGCACCCGACAAACCGATTAAGACATTGGCTTTTAAATTTTCTACCACTTCCAATAAAGTCGGCACCTCGCCTGCCATAGACCATGACTGATAAATATTGGCAGGATGGGCTAAATCACGTTTGTAATGCTCCAGATTATCATCCTCAACAATCAAGCCATTCACATCGACCACGAAGATTTGTTGTTTAACCTGCTGCTCGCTTAACCCCGCATTCAACATCCCTACCCTGATCATACTCGCGACACCGATACCACCCGCGCCAGCACCGACCACCACCACGGTTTGTTCGATTAACTGCTCACCTTTTTTATGACAGGCTGACAATAAACCCGCCAACGCCATAGCGCCTGTGCCCTGTATATCATCATTAAAACAAGGCAACGTATTACGGTATCGAGCCAACACGTCGAAAGCGACGTCTTTAGTAAAATCTTCCCATTGAATAATCACTTTCGGCCAAACGGCTTTGACGGCATGAACAAATTTGTCCACTAATTGAAAATAAGCCTCTTGCTCCAAACGCTTTTGTCTGATGCCAAGATAATGCGGATCACCCAATAATTCTTCCCGATTGGTCCCAACATCGAGATTAATCGGCAAACTTTGAAACGGACTTAAACCTCCACCTACGGTATATAGCGATAATTTGCCAATACAAATCGACAAACCACCCATGCCCTGATCACCAATCCCTAAAATCGCCGAAGCATCAGTCACCACAATCATCCGCACATCTTTCAGAGGATACTTTTCCATAATAGTTTCAGCGCGATCGATATTTTGAGGCGATAAAGTTAAGCCGCGTGCAGTCCGATACAAAGAACTAAACTGCTGCACTGCCAAGCCGATGGTCGGGGTGTAAACAATGGGCACCATTTCCTCTAAATGTCTTTCCAGCAAGGCATAAAACAACACAGCGGAGCGATCTTGAATGGCTCTTAAAAACTGATATTTGGAAATATCATCCGCTTGTTTTTGAAAACTTAAATATAAACGCTCGACCTGTTGATCCAAGGTGGTCACTAAAGGCGGTAATAAGCCATCCAATTCCAGTTCTATCCGTTCTTCCAAAGTAAAAGCGGTGCCTTTATTCGCGGCAGGAAAACGTAATAAAGTCATGCCTTTAATTGATACCGCCATATATCGGGTGCCTTGAGAATCAACGCGGTAATCAAAATAGTTACTTAATTTGCTCATAAATTCGCTGGTAACGCCAAGATAGCTAAGTGGGGAGAAGTCAGTAAGCTCAGACTTTACAGGTTTTAGTAAAGTTATAGCAATATCAATGCCATGATAATTTCAGAGCAAAACCATCGTATTTGTTCAAATAAGCTCACCTCATGCACCAATAATCATCTATTCCAAGTTATCGCTGCGCTGTTTTTGTGCATCTTTACCACTCAAGCCGTTCCAAAAACCAGCAATCACCAAATTTAAAGCTAATTTAAAAGTTGGCCTGATACTTGCCTTAAATAGCTTATCTATGACTATGCGACAGTAACTATGAACTCCCTCATTCATCCTATTCAAGGCGACAAAGCTAACTCAGCTTGGTTTAACGAATTCCTGATTAAATTACTAGAAGATCGTGATCGGATTGGCCTTACCGAAATGATTCGGCAAGTAGATGCGATGATGATTAATGTTGAACCTGGCTGCTCGGTCAGTTATGTCAGCGAATTAGCTCTTATGACCCCTTACCATTATCTGGTAACACTCGAATCTGAATCACATTGGACCCACATATTGCGGATTGATATGAATTC
The DNA here is from genome assembly GCA_041182925.1 of Pseudomonadota bacterium. Lineage (GTDB taxonomy): Bacteria > Pseudomonadota > Gammaproteobacteria > Methylococcales > Methylomonadaceae > Methylomonas. Next base: position 1,844 of record JBEGMT010000054.1, read on the forward strand.
GCCGGATATTTTGGTTCGCGAAGTTAAATGTCCTGATTATCACGGCATCTTCCGCAGTCTCAACGAAGTCTATCCAGTCGGCGCTCACAAACCCAACTCGCGCTATATGGGGGAGATTTTCCGTGTCACCAATTTGCATGAAGTGGTCGAACTACAAAAAGCTCGCGAAATTCGCTTTTTTAATCAAGACCAGATTCGCAAACTGGAGCTACCGGGTAATATGGCCATCGTCAAGCCATCACCTTATACCCACAACATCGTTGGCTATTGGGAAAGACCGGAGCATAACATTCGAGTTTATGCACTGGGTAATAGCCTGATTCGCGATGACATTAACCAAGCTTATCTAAAAGCTAAACAAATCCAAACTTCATTAGGCTTGGAAGAGCTCATTTTACCAGTTGATCATTTAGCAACTCGGATTTACAGCCAAAACCGCGAAGTAGCGATTTTAGAATATCTCAGTGTTTCCAGTTATTACTACTGGGGCTCATACGACATTGAAAATCAAAACTCCTCAACCAATGTCACGAAAAGCATCCACTACCCGAATGAACGATTAAGCCCTGCCAAAGTGTTTACAGCAGCCAATAACCCCTATTTTGTTAATCATCTGGTCGGCCTGCCCTCACCAACTGAAAATTTTGTCCGTAACTATGGACCAAGATTGCATCATATTGCTTTGATCGTGGCTGATGGTGAAACCGCTGGTCAATCCAACATTGATTATGTCGTTGAAGCGATTCGGGCTAATGGCAAAGATTTTCTATTAGATGTGATTGGCTCTAAGGAAGAAGGCTTGAAACAAATTTTCTCCAGTGCCTCAGAACATTCATCATTAATTATTGAGTATGTACAGCGTTTCGGCGATTTTGATGGTTTTTTCACCAAAAAGAACGTGGCAGGATTAACTGAAGCAGCCGGGGTTGAAGAGAGTTTGAGGCTATTGCAGGCGGAAAGTACTGGTTAATTAGGATGTTTACCCAGATGCAGTTGTCATTCCCGCAAAAGCGGGAATGACGCAGCCGATCAATGATATTAAAGGCTTTAAAAAGCGATTATTTCGCTTCTGACGCTTCCTCAATCGCTGGCAACAAAGGACTAACTTCCCCATCCACCGGCACTTCTTCGGCTTTTAACAACTCAGCGACCAACCCAAGGTACGGTGCTAATTGTGGGATCGCTGGAATTTTCCACGCCTTGCCGACCACCAATGCCAAAATATTAGTTAACCATGGGCGATCAGACTTAGCCTGTTTAATCATAAACTCATAGGTTTCGCCATCGGTTACTACCGCAAAATCTTCCAACCAAACATCAATGGTATCGACTTCGCCATATAAGCGTGTTTGCACATGAACTTTGCGAGCATCTAGGTCAAAACTGAATTCAGTTAATTGAGCAATGCCTTTCAGAACAAAATTCCCTGCCCAGATAATCAAGGCGCTAGGGGTTAATTTGATGGCTATTTTTATTATTTTAGATATTAAGCTCATGAATTTTTGTGTTGCTAGTTAGAAAAACCAACGATTTTAATCATTTTAGAACGCTTAGATCAGGTTTTTTCACAATCGGTTTTCCATTGCGCAATGATACTGGGTTCAACAATCGCATCTTCGCCAACATCTAGCGTATGATCCAATTTCTTTTCATAAAGACACAAATCAAATTCGTTAATCGACGATGCAACTGGCGAACGCGACAGTAAATCATCTTCTATCACTAAATTGTCTTTGCTTTCCTTTGGCAACATTGCTGTATTTTTCACTTCCTCAAATGAGGACAGTTCACAACCAACTAGCAAGCTAAAAGTGAGCAACACAATAATTTTTAGCATATTCATAAACCCTATCAATCAGTTAAGCCACACGGAGAATAATTGCATCAATGACATATTATTATCGTGCTCGATCAAATTTACTGAAAAAATATAATTTTTCCTGATTAATCGCCTGTCTAATATTAACGACTCACAATTAAAAAACTTTAGTCATTTTTTGTTAAGTCGCAAAGATCGGATGCTCAAGTTTTTTTACCAACGCCAATAAAGCCAATCAATAACGCTAATCCACTGGCCAAAGCAGCAATCACAAACACCTGACTTGGCCCTAATTGATCCCAAAAATAACCGCTATACAAACTACCCAACATGCCGCCAATGCCAAAGCTAAAACTAGCATAAAGCGCTTGGCCTTTACCTTGATGTTGTTCGCCAAAATATTGATACAGCAATTGAATCGCCACTACATGAGCAATCCCAAACGATGCCGCGTGTAGGCATTGCGCCCAAATCGCCCAAGCTAAATCATCAACTTGATAAGCGATGAT
>JBEGMT010000055.1:0-4214 GCA_041182925.1 Pseudomonadota bacterium
GATTTAGAAAATACATATTTACAACAAGCTGTATTAACGCCGCCGCCCAATCACCCTTTATTTGTTAATGTCCGAAGTTCTCCACGCAATCAGAATGATTTAAGAGTAGTTATTGAGTTAAAAAATAATGCCGAAGTTAAAACATCGTTAAACAGCAAAGGTTCCGGGGTGCAATTACAAGTTGATTTCGCTGCCAAGGATGTTCATTTAGTAAAATCATCTAAAAACACTAATCCAGTTAAAGAAAAAGTGGTTGATAGCGTTGTTAATTTAGACAGGGTTCAGCCAGTAAAAATCAGTAAGGCTAGAGGTCGCGATATTGTGGTTGCGATTGATGCTGGCCATGGCGGTAAAGATGTTGGAGCTCAAGGTGCTAATGGTACGCAGGAAAAAGATGTGGTGTTTGCGATTGCTAAACGCTTAGAAGGCTATGTCAATGCTCAGCCTGGCATGAAAGCCGTCATGATTCGTAATGGTGATTATTTTGTAAAATTACATCAGCGAGTCAATATTGCTCGAGCTGCCAAAGCAGATTTATTCATTTCCATCCATGCTGATGCTTTTAACGATGCCAGTGCTCACGGTGCTTCAGTTTACACGTTATCTAAAAAAGGCGCTTCCAGCGCGTCTGCAAGATGGTTGGCGGATAGTGAAAATGCTTCTGATGCGATCGGCGGCGTTGGTATTGATGCTAAGGATGATGTGTTGGCATCGGTTTTAATGGATTTATCGCAAACTGCTGCAAAAGAGGCTAGTCAGAATGTGGGTAATAAAGTTTTAAAGAATGTTAAAACTGTCAGTCATTTACATCGTGAAGCGGTGCAAAAAGCGGGGTTTGTAGTGTTGAAATCGCCAGATATTCCTTCGATTTTGGTAGAAACTGCTTTTATTTCTAATCCCGATGAAGAGCTGCGTTTAAATACCAATACTTATCAAGACAAAATGGCTTCAGCATTATTCAGAGGAATTGTTGCGCACTTTAAACAATACGCGCCGGCTAATACTTTAATGGCACAGATGTCGAAATCAGGCAAAATTCAACAATTGGCAAAAGCAGAATCGGTTGAAGCAACAGTCAATGATTCACAGATTAGTATTACCAGAACTGATGTTGATAATGGTAGTGTAACTACAGCCAGTGATTCAAAATCGCAACATGTGATTAATCAGGGTGAAACATTATCGGGTATTGCCCAGCAATACGGTGTTTCAATGCGTGCATTAAGATTAGCTAATGGTATGGATGATGGTAATGTACGAGTAGGTCAGGTACTGCAAATTCCACGAAATAGTTAGTTTCTAAAATATGTCAAAAATGAGGAAGGTAGGTTATTGTGGTTAATCAATCCGATAATCTATTTCTTATTGCTGAATCTTGTTTATTCAGTAGTGATGTCGAATCTAAACTCACGCTAACTCATCATGCCAGGCATTTGCTTGAGACTAAGCAATTGCATTTTCAGGTTAATTTACCTGTAAAACCTATCCAGCAAACCTGTTTTCCTGAAAAACCTCAATTATTGCTACCGCGAGATATGCCACGACGTCGCATGGATAGTCTTCAGGGTAAAGCGGCTTTTTTTCATGCTTTGGCACATATTGAATTTATTGCAATTTATCTTGCTTGGGACATCATTTATCGGTTTCGGAATTTGCCTGAGCAGTTTTATTCTGATTGGTTGAGAATTGCGGATGAAGAGGCGCAACATTTTTCAATGATACGCCAGCATCTTCAGCAATTTGGTATTGATTATGGTGATTTACCTGCTCATAGTGGTTTGTGGTGGCATGCTGAAGCAACTGCTAATGAGATTTTGGCTAGATTGGCAGTGGTGCCAAGATGTATGGAGGCAAGAGGCTTAGACGTCACACCGGGCATGATTGCTAAATTTAAGCAATTGGGTGATGAAGCTAGTGTTACCTTATTAACTCGAATTTTTAATGATGAAGTTGGGCATGTTGAGCGAGGTTCTTATTGGTTTAATTTTCTAGCCAAACAGCGTCAACTTAATCCGGAGCAAGCGTACAAAGAATTGATTGTCGCTTGTTATAACGGTAAGCCTAAAGGTCCATTTAATCGGGATGTGCGTATACTCGCTGGTTTTACACATCAAGAAGTTGATTGGTTAGAGGAACGATTAAATGAATAACTGATGTTACGCAATGCTATCAGATTGAGCCCATTTTTTATTTGTCGTTATAAAAGGACTCGCGTTACGAGGTTTATTTGAGAGTATCGAATATGATGGTAATTTTATTTGGTTTAATCAATGTTGCTGGGCTGTTTTTAGTGTTGTTACCAGTAGTTAGAGGTATTTTCTTTATTTGCTTTTTCACGCACCGAGTTTGGTTGAATCAAAGGATGAATATTAAAATTATTGGCACAAAAAAGGCAGTTAACAAGCTGCCTTTTTGTGTTTGATGGTTGAGTGTTTAGTTTGCGCTGTAATGTGATTCGATATAGCGTTCAACTAATGCATGAAACTCTGCGGCAATATTATCACCTTTTAAAGTAACCGTTTTAACACCATCTTCAAATACAGGTGCAACAGGGGATTCGCCGGTGCCTGGTAAGCTGATACCAATATTGGCATTTTTGCTTTCACCTGGGCCGTTTACCACGCAACCCATAACGGCAACCTCCATATTTTCAACGCCTTTGTACTTATCTTTCCATATAGGCATTTGGTCACGGAGGTAGGTTTGAATGTCTTGTGCTAGGCGTTGGAAATAATCGCTTGTGGTTCGGCCGCAGCCAGGGCAAGCGATAACCATTGGTGAGAATGAACGGAAGCCCATGGTTTGTAAAATTTCTTGAGCAACAATCACTTCTTTGGTGCGTGCTGCGCCAGGTTCAGGTGTTAATGAAATACGAATAGTGTCACCGATGCCTTGTTGCATCAATACGCCTAAAGCGGCAGAGGAGGCGACAATGCCTTTTGACCCCATACCCGCTTCAGTTAGGCCTAAGTGAAGTGCATAATCGCAACGACTGGCTAAGTCTTCGTAGATACTAATTAATTCTTGAACATTGCTGATTTTACATGACAAGATGATTTTGTCTTTGCCTAAACCTAACTCTTGAGCTTTAGTTGCGCTTTCTAAAGCAGATAATACAATCGCTTCGCGGGTAATTGCTGGCAATGGTTTTGGGGTCTTAAGTTGTCTGTTTTCATCTAGCAAACGGGTTAAAACTGCTTGATCAAGACTACCACCATTTACACCAATTCGCACAGGTTTGTTGTAACGGATTGCAAATTCGATCATTTGCTGGAATTGCGGGTCGCGCGCTTTGCCTTTGCCGACGTTACCGGGGTTGATTCGATATTTTGATAAGGCTTCTGCACATTCTGGGTATTTTTCCAGTAATTTGTGGCCGTTAAAGTGGAAGTCGCCAACTATCGGAACATTAAAACCTTTTTGAATCAGTTGATTAGCTATTTCAGGAACTGCTTTTGCGGCTTCTTCGGTATTAACAGTAACGCGCACCAATTCAGAGCCAGCTGTCGATAATTCCATAATTTGTTTAACGCTGCCGGCAATGTCAGCGGTATCGGTATTGGTCATCGATTGAACGACGATCGGTGCGCCACCTCCCACCTTAACGTTACCGACTAAAACCTGTTGAGTATGTTTTCTGGGGCGAATCGACATAGAATTATTTTCCGCAAAAATCTTAAAGTTAATTGGAATTTCAAGCAGATGCTTAAGTTTCCTGATTATACCTGTATCAAATCGCTTAGAAACAACAAATTGTGTAAATAAAGTCATTTCGCCTATATTCAGGAATTCTAAAGGGCAAGCTAAATTTAAATTAGACCGCTATTTCTCTGATTGAATCGACTGTGAAACATCGATTTTGAATTGAGAAAGCTGGTGAGTTGTGATGTAATGACAGGGTTTTATGTCTTGAAGTGTCCGGTGAGTTTTTATGCTTCACGATGGACTTTTTGCAGCAATTTTGTTTGGGGAGCAGGTTTATCAACTATGCAATTTACTATAAAAAAAGGTTTGGACTTGCCTATAACGGGCGGGCCTGAACAATCGATAAGCGATGGTAATACCATTAAGTCAGTTGCGGTTTTGGGTGCTGATTTTGTTGGTTTAAAGCCGAAAGTTGTTGTCGCCGAAGGTGACAACGTTAAATTGGGTCAAGCGCTATTTTTTGATAAAAAAAATCCTGGTGTCAGTTTCACCTCACCAGGTGCTGGTGT
>JBEGMT010000056.1:0-3572 GCA_041182925.1 Pseudomonadota bacterium
GTATATTATCCTGAGCCCAATTAATTCGGCGACAGGACACCGCAAACTCCAATGTACCAATACACCGACGACGATCAGACCCTTATTGAAGAACGGGTTGCCCAATTTAGAGGCCAAACACAACGCTTCTTAAATGGCGAACTAGGTCCAGACGAATTCAGAACGTTACGTCTGATGAATGGCCTTTATGTACAAACCCATGCCCCAATGCTCCGCGTAGCCGTACCTTACGGCTTAATGGCATCCAGACAAGTTCGCAAGCTGGCAGAAGTAGCACGCAAATATGATAAAGGCTACGCCCACTTCACCACTCGCCAAAACATCCAATACAACTGGCCAGAACTTAGCCAAGTGCCCGATTTACTGGCCGAATTGGCAACTGTGCAAATGCACGCAATTCAAACCAGTGGTAACTGCTTGAGAAACACCACCTCTGACCATTTGGCAGGTGTCTGTGTAGACGAAATCGAAGATCCACGCCCCTATTGCGAAATCATCCGCCAATGGACCACGCTACATCCTGAATTTGCCTACTTACCACGCAAGTTCAAAATCGCAGTCAGTGGCTCAGAACACGACCGCGCCGCAGTGCAATTACACGACATCGGCGTTTACCTAGTTAAAAATGACGCGGGTGAAGTCGGCTTTAGAGTTTTAGCCGGCGGCGGTTTGGGCAGAACCCCAATCATTGGCCAAACGGTCAAACCGTTCCTTGAGAAAAAACACCTGCTGTCTTATTTAGAAGCGATTTTGCGGGTCTACAACCTACTCGGCAGACGTGACAACAAATACAAAGCGCGGATTAAAATTCTATTAAAAGAAACCGGCCTAGAAAAATTCACCGCTTTGGTTGAAAAAGAATGGTTAAGAATTCGCGATGAAATGATCGTCAGCGACGAACGCATTGAAGCGATGAAAGCTCAATTCGTTGCACCAGCCTACGACAGCAACGCCGGCGACAACAGCTACCAACAACAAGCAGCTGAAAATGCCAGCTTTGCAAAATGGCTAAAATACAACACCGTTGACCACAAAGTAGCCGGCTACCGCGCGGTATTCCTGTCATTAAAAGCCCCAGATTCACCACCGGGGGACATCACCGCCGACCAACTTGACGCCGTTGCCGATCTAGCCGACCAATACAGCTTTGGCGAAATCAGAAGCAGCCACCGTCAAAACTTGGTATTAGCCGATGTAAAACAAAGCGATTTATTCGCTTTATGGCAAAAACTCGATGCCTTAAAACTAGCGACTGCCAACATCGGCACCGCTACCGACATGATCTGCTGCCCAGGTTTAGATTTTTGCTCACTTGCCAACGCCAGCTCGATCAGCGTTGCCAAAGAAATCAACGAAGCCTTAGACGACATCGACTACCTACACGACATTGGTGATTTAAAAATCAATATGTCAGGCTGCATGAACGGCTGCGCCCACCAAAGCGTGGGTCACATCGGTATCTTGGGCGTCGATAAAAAAGGCGAAGAGTGGTATCAAATCACCCTAGGCGGTTCATCAGAAAATCAAGCGGCTATCGGCGAGCGTTTAGGACCATCGGTTGCCAAAAACCGTATCACTGGCGCAATTACCGACATCTTAGAAGTCTACGTTGAACAACGCCAAGACCAGCAAGAAACCTTCTTGCAAACCGTCCAACGTATTGGCCTAGAACCTTTTAAAGGCAAAGTTTATGCAAATCATTAAAGACAAACAGCTGATAGACAACACCTGGTCTTTTGTTGCTGACGATGCAGAAATCGGCAACAGCGGCGACATCACCGTGTCACTATCACGCTGGGAACAACAAAAATCAGCCCTACAAGCCCACAACGGCAAAGTCGGTATTCGTCTGACTTCAACCGACGACACCAACTTGCTGGCTGATATAAAAGACCGTGAATTGGTAGAACTGGATTTCCCAGTTTTCACCGATGGCCGCCTGTTTTCACACGCCCGCTTGCTACGCGATCTAGGCTACCAAGGCGAAATCAGAGCAGTTGGTAATTACTTAGCTGACCAAGTTTTCTACCTAAGCCGAGTCGGTGTTAACGCCTTCCAAACCAAAACCGATTTGGTGCCGTTAGTTTTAAAATCGCTAGATGATTTTTCGGTTAAATACCAAACATCAAGTATTTAAAACGCTCAAAAAAAATGCCGCAGAAATGCGGCATTTTTATTTCACTAAATTACAAATCAGCCGCCTAAAACCGCAAACTCTCAGCCTCGGCTAATAACTGTAGCCAATCATCCGGTGGCCGACCGTTTTCTAGCATTTTGCGAAAAACCCGATAGGCATCATCACTACTCTCATAAGCTCGTTTGGTATCTTCGTCATTAACCCATGCATAGACAATCACCTTACTCGCCGCGTGATACCGAAAAAACAAGCGATACTGCTGAAAGAATTTAGCCCTAAACCAATGCTTATGTTCCTCACCTAAACTCGTACCTTGTCGATACTCGACTCTCGTCGGGTCTTGAGGAATCACTTCAAGCGCCAACTTAGCGATAGCAGCCAAGCGCTTCGAGGCATTCTTCTTTCTATAATCACTAGGATATTTTTGCTTCAACGTATCAACTTGTTGAGTCAACTGAACAAGCTGTTCCAAAAATACCGGATGGGCAAAAATTAACCAACCATTAATCACCAATGGATCAGATTTCAAATCGCTCATTCATCATCAGCGGACAAAGGCGCATTTAAATCAATCTCCATATCACCCACCAAAGATAGCAATCGTTTCACGACACCCTCATCCAATGTCTGTAAACGCTCAGGATATTGAGTAATATCATTTGCCAAAAATGCCAAAAACGGAGCCAAAGCCGGATCTGAGTTCTCAGCATCAACGCCTCGCGACAATAAAACCTCACCGCTTGGACGAATCGTATAATGCAATTTATCGCGTTTTTTTAATTTCAACACCCTTCGCACAGTTTCAGGCACCGTAGTTTGGTAACGATCAGTTACTGTAGATTCAATTTCAAAAGTTGCTGGCATCTAATGCTCCATTGCTGACGGACTGCGCACGCATAATAATGCAATTGCATTACCTCAACAAACATTTATTCTTACCCTAATCCCAATCCAACCGCTGCTGACTATCAACCAAGGTCCGATTTCTAACCACAGCGATTGATCAGGTAGCGTTTTTGCGATTGTTGAGTTAAACAGGGTAGGATGTGCCAACCAACGGGCGGCGCATCGTTCGCGATAACAACACAACCATTAATTTAAATGACGGACTCGTTTGTCGGCCAGAACAAAACTCAGATGACCGGGGATAAGTGCGACAGCGATTGAGCAGGTGGCGTTTTTGCAATTGTTGGGTTAGACAGAGTAGGATGTGCCAACCAACGGGCGGCGCATCGTTCGCGATAACAACGACACAACTATTAATTTAAATGACGGACTCGGTTGTCGGCCAGAACAAAACTCAGATGACCGGGGATAAGTGCGACAGCGATTGATCAGGTAGCGTTTTTGCGATTGTTGAGTTAAACAGGGTAGGATGTGCCAACCAACGGGCGGCGCATCGTTCGCGATAACAACACAACCATTAATTTAAATG
>JBEGMT010000057.1:0-8201 GCA_041182925.1 Pseudomonadota bacterium
ACCGGATGAATCGCAATCGCCACAAGCCAATGTCGCTGAGGGCAAAATGGCTTTGGCGGCCTGTCATGCGCTGTTTCAGTTTTATGTCGCGGATGGCAAATTGTCCTGTCAGTTGTATCAACGCAGCTGCGATACTTTTCTAGGCTTGCCGTTTAATATCGCCAGCTATGCCCTACTCACCCACATGATTGCCCAGCAATGTGATTTAGCGGTGGGTGATTTTGTTTGGACTGGCGGTGATGTGCATTTGTATCTGAATCATCAACAACAAGCGCAGTTGCAATTAAGTCGTCAGCCGTTGCCGTTGCCCAAGCTGAATTTAAAACGTAAACCGGCTTCGATTTTCGATTATGTGTATGAGGATTTTGAGGTGTTGGATTATCAAGCCCATCCAGCGATTAAAGCGCCTATTTCGGTATAAGCCTTGTGAATAAAGCCATTCGTCAGCAAATTTTCCAGCGTTTAGCCGAGGCGATTCCCGAGCCGACTACTGAGCTGAATTACAGCACGCCGTTTGAATTATTGATTGCTGTGGTGTTGTCGGCACAGGCGACTGATAAAGGTGTTAATAAAGCTACGGCAAAATTATTTCCGGTTGCTAATACGCCGCAAGCGATTTTGGCTTTAGGCGAAGCGGGTTTGAAGGAATACGTTAAAACCATCGGTTTATTTAATAGTAAAGCCGCCAATATCATTAAATTGTGCCAAAGCTTGGTCGATTTGCATCAAGGCCAAGTGCCGGAAAAGCGCGAGGATTTAGAAGCTTTGGCCGGTGTTGGTCGCAAAACCGCTAATGTGATTTTAAACACTGCCTTTGGTCAGCCGACGATTGCGGTTGATACCCATATTTTTCGATTATCAAATCGTACCGGCTTGGCACCGGGTAAAAACGTGGTAGAAGTGGAAAAGAAGCTCGATAAAGCCGTGCCGATCGAATATAAAAAAGACGCCCATCATTTATTGATTTTGCATGGTCGCTATACCTGCATCGCTAGAAAGCCGCGTTGCGAAAGTTGTTGTATCGTTGATTTGTGCGAATTTAAGGCGAAGAATGTAACTTGAATATGCCATAATCGGAAATGAACTGTTGTAAAACAGATAAGTCCCAAGCATTGGGTTTGAGACACATAATTAGAACTGATCAAGAGAGGACACACTCATGAAAAAAACCAACAAAACACAATTAGCAGCAATGGGTACCGTGATATTGTCAGGTTTGGCTGCCAACGTCAGCGCTGATGCAAACCCATTCGCAATGACCGAGTTATCAGGTGGCTATATGCAAGTTGCTGCTGATACTCACAACAAAGTAACCGAAGCAGGTTGTGGTGCTAGTGCAAAAGCCGACGCTCAAGCGAAAGCAGGTCATGACGAACATGCTGGTCACGTTAAAAAAGCGGAAGGTTCATGCGGCGCTGGTCAATGTGGCGCGATGATGAAAGACGGCAAAATGAAACCGGGCATGGAAAGTACATGCGGTGCAATGATGAAAGGTCATGAAGGTTCTTGCGGGATGTCGGGTATGTCTGGCATGAAACATGATGATGCTGGTAAAGCGGGTCAAATGGCTTGTGGTGCAATGATGAAAGACAGTGAAACCAGTTGTGGCGCGAAAATGCACGGCGGTCATTAATCCTTTCTTTATAGCAATCTAGCCCCTTCACCTATCATGGATTTACAGCAACTTATTAGTGATTACGGTTATCTCGCGCTGTTTATTGGGACCTATCTGGAAGGTGAAACCATATTGTTAATTGCCGGTTTTCTAGCTCACGCAGGTGGGCTAGGGCTGGAATTGCCTTATGTGATTCTTTCAGCGTTTTTGGGAACCTTTGCCGGTGACCAGACTTTTTTCTATATTGGCCGTTTCAAAGGTATCAGTTTTCTGGAAAAAAGACCGCATTGGCACAGTAAAACCGACAAAGTGTTTCATATGTTGCATCGCCATCAACTGCCGGTGATTTTGGGCTTCCGTTTTATTTACGGTATCCGTAACGTCACGCCGTTTGTGATTGGTGCCAGCCGCCTTAGTCCACTGAAATTTTTTATATTAAATTTCCTTGGTGCTTTGATTTGGGCGGTGTCATTTGGTTTGATTGGCTATCAGTTTGGTGACATAGCCGAACGAGTAATGGGCGATGTTGCACAATATCAAGGTTATGTATTAATGGCTTTAGTCGGCGTTGGCTTATTTTTGTTTTGGCGCTCTGGCCAAAAGCAGGAAAAATAACGGTTAACTTATGAATAGTAATCGAAATCTGTTTCATGGCGCGGGGCTTGGCTTACGGCGTTCGTTCCTGAGCCAGATTATCGACAACCCACCCAGCCAAGTGGATTTTTACGAAATCGCTCCAGAAAACTGGATGACGATAGGCGGCAAATCAGGCAAACAATTTCGAGCCATGACCGAGCGTTTTAACTTTGTCGCTCATGGCTTGTCTTTATCCATTGGCAGTAGCGATGATTTGGATGAAAGCTTCGTCCGCGCTTTAAAAGTCTTTATCGCCGAACACGGGATTAAACTTTACAGCGAACACCTAAGCTACTGTAGCCATCAAGGTCACCTCTACGACCTAATGCCGATTCCCTTTACTGCCGAAGCAGTTAGTCATGTCGCGCAACGGATAAGCCGCGTGCAAGACATTCTCGAACAAAAAATCGCTATCGAAAATATTTCCTACTACGCCGCGCCTGGACAAGAAATGTCGGAAATTGAGTTTTTTAATGCCGTGGTCAGCGAAGCCGATTGTGATGTGTTAATCGACATTAACAATATTTACGTGAATAGCGTTAATCACAGCTACGATGCCGAAAGCTTTTTAAAAGCGATGCCTTCAGAACGAATTGCTTATGCCCATATCGCTGGACATTATGTGCAAGCGGCTGATTTTTTAGTTGATACCCACGGTGCGCCAGTGATAGATCCAGTTTGGGCTTTGTTGGAAAAAGCCTATCAAGTCCATGGCGTATTCCCGACTTTGTTAGAGCGCGATTTTAATTTGCCGCCGTTGCCAGAGTTATTAAACGAAGTCGCGACTATCGCCAGTATTCAACAACAGGTGAGTCATGGCGGTTGATTTTCGAGCCAAGCAAGCGGAGTTTGCCGCTTATATTCGCGATCCAGCTAATCCAGCGCCAGCCGATGTCAAACCTGAGCGGATGGCGATGTACCGCGAACTGTTTTTCAACAACATTGATAGCTGTTTAAGCACTAATTTCCCTGTGTTACGCACCTTGCTGGATGATCAGCAATGGCAAGCTTTATGCAAAGATTTTTTCGCTAAACATGCCTGTCAAACCCCTTACTTTTCCGAAATTGCAGAAGAATTTTTAGAGTATTTGCCAACTCGCGATTATGCTGACGACTACCCTTTTTTATGGGAGCTGGCGCATTACGAGTGGGTGGAAATGGCGCTGGCAATTGCCAAAGATGAGCCGGTGTATGGTGATGCCGAATTTATTGAGCAGCTTGCGGAGCGGCGTTTGGCCTTATCGCCGGTGGCTTGGTTATTGGCTTATCAATATCCAGTTCAGCAAATTTCACCGGATTACCTGCCGACCGAGCCGCCAGCGGCAGTTACTTATTTAGTGGTGTATCGCGATCAATATCACGATGTGCATTTCATGCAAGCCGTGCCGCTGACTTTTCGCTTATTGCAATTATTGGAACAACAGCCAATGACGGTTGCGGCGGCGATACAGAGTTTAAGTCCTGAATTGCCGAACTTGAATTCGGAGGCGTTATTGCAACATGCGCTCACCAGTCTGCAAGCGATGGCTGGGAAAGGCATTATTATTCCAAGCCTTGATTGATTATTAACAGGTAGTTGTTATGCGTTATTTACACACCATGGTTCGAGTCAACCATCTCGAACAATCGCTGGATTTTTACTGTAACAAACTGGGTTTAGTCGAAGTTCGACGCATGGACAGTGAAGCCGGACGTTTTACCTTGGTTTATCTAGCCGCACCGGATGATTTGCAACAAGCACAGGCCAATGATGCACCGTTGCTGGAGTTGACCTATAACTGGGACAGCGAAGACTATACTGGCGGTCGCAATTTTGGTCATTTGGCGTTTGCGGTTGATGATATTTACAGTGTTTGCCAACGCTTATTAGATCAAGGTGTCACCATCAATCGCCCTCCCCGTGATGGCTGGATGGCGTTTATTCGTTCGCCGGATCAAATCTCTATCGAACTACTGCAAAAAGGCCAGCCATTGCCAATTCAAGAGCCTTGGGCTTCGATGCCTAGCGTTGGTGCTTGGTGAGCCAATCGCTGTTATTACCGCTGAGTTTATACATCCACTTCCCGTGGTGTATCCAAAAATGCCCGTACTGCGATTTTAATTCCCACGCTGTTAAAGCCGGTATTCCTGAACCAGCTTATATCGATGCCTTACTGGCCGATTTGCGGATTGATTTAGCCTTGGTCACGCCAGCGCGTCCGATTCAGAGTATTTTTATGGGCGGTGGTACACCGAGCTTGTTTTCACCAGAAGCGATTGAGCGATTATTGCTGGGGATTCAAGAGCAAGTGCAATTAACCCCCGATTGTGAGATTACTTTAGAAGCCAATCCCGGCACCTTTGAAAGCGCTAAATTTAAGGCGTTTCGCCAGTTGGGGATTAACCGTTTATCGATTGGCATCCAAAGTTTTAATGATCCACATTTAAAAAAACTGGGACGAGTGCATTCTTCGGCAGAAGCCCTGAAAGCCGTCGCGATTGCCCAGCAAGCCGGTTTTGATAATTTGAATCTGGATTTGATGTTTGGATTACCGGAGCAAACCAGTGAACAAGCATTGCATGATGTGCAAACCGCGATAGACCTCAATCCCAGTCATATTTCCTTTTACCAATTAACCCTAGAACCCAACACCTATTTTCACCGCTTCCCGCCCAAGTTACCGGAAGACGAAACTATTTTTGCGATCCAAAAAAATTGCCAGCAACGCTTAGCGACACACGGTTATCAACAATATGAAATTTCCGCTTATGCCCAACAAGGCAAGCAAGCGCGGCATAATCTGAATTATTGGCAATTTGGCGATTATCTGGGAATCGGTGCTGGCGCTCACGGCAAAATCAGCCAAGCCTTGCCGCAAAAAATCATTCGCACCATCAAGCCGAAAAGCCCTGAGCAATATTTAAAACACGCCAAAGCCAAGCAACAAACTATCGCGGTTGAACAATTGCCGTTGGAGTTTGTGATGAATCATTTACGCTTAAAGACCGGCTTTAATTTAGCCGATTATGTCGCGGTGACGGGCTTGGGGGTGGAAAGTCTGGAGCCAGCGTTAACGCAATGTTTGCAACAAGGTTTACTGGTTAAAAACCAACAGCAAATTAGCTGCTCAGAAAAAGGCTGGGATTTTTTGGATGTGGTGTTGGAGAAATTTATTGTGCTTTAGGGGGCTTGCCATAAGCCCCAAGCCCAATTACAAAAATTGCTTGGAAAAACCAGCAATGGCGATAGCGATTAATGCACCTAACATCCATTTCACTAAATTGAGATCAGCTTTAATTGGGGCTAGTTCAATCTGTAAATCTTTTTTAGTGACCAATTCTGATTCATCTATGGCTGAGCGCATAGCTTCTGTTAGCCCTTCGGCTTGTTTTTCGTTAAAACCAGCGTCTTGAAGTTTGCGAACAAATTTGTGAGTGTCAAAAGTAATTGTTGCCATCACTGTCTACTTTAAAAATTTAGAATTTTAAGAATATACCATCATGTTCTAAAACAAATGAAAAAACCTTTTGCTTCAAACCGCCTTAACCTTGCAGGGTATAATCCACCGCTAAATTCACTCAAAAAAAATCTGTCCTATGCTCGATTACCAACAACAATTCATCCAATACGCGCTTGATTGTGGCGTTTTAAAATTCGGTCAATTCCAACTGAAATCCGGTCGTAACAGCCCGTATTTTTTCAACACTGGCCTATTTAACACTGGCGCAAGCTTAGACAAACTCGGCCAGTTTTACGCGCAAGCCTTAATTAATGCCAATGTCGAAATCGACGTTTTATACGGCCCAGCTTACAAAGGCATTCCACTGGCCAGCGCCACTTCAATCGCCTATTCACGTTTAAAAGCCGATTTGCCGTTTGCCTTTAATCGCAAAGAAGCCAAAGATCATGGCGAAGGCGGGGTTTTAGTTGGCGCACCGTTACAAGGCAAAGTCTGGATTATTGATGATGTGATTACTGCGGGTACTTCGGTTCGCGAATCGGTGGAAATTATCAATGCCGCTGGCGCTACGGTGGCGGGTGTGGTGATTGCCTTGGATCGTCAGGAAAAAGGCTTGAATCAATTATCGGCGGTACAAGAGGTCTCAGCGCAGTTCGACATTCCGGTAATTGCTATCATTTCTTTAGCAAATATCATCGATTTCATCCAAAACACCGATCAAACTGGCGAAAAATTGGCCATTATCAAAGCCTACCGTCAACAATACGGAGTTTAGTAACACGCTGTGCGCTTTATAGCCGTTGGTGGTTGATGATAGAATCGACCGCTACGATTTATCTTCAAAATCATACGGCTAATCGGCGCCCAGAACATTATGACCACGGATTACAAACAAACCCTCAATCTTCCCAAGACCGAGTTTGCGATGAAAGCCAATTTGGCGCAGCGTGAACCAGAGATGCTGAAAAAGTGGAACGACAATCAGCTGTATCAAAAAATTAGGGAACACAGCGCTGGACGCCCTAAATTCATCCTCCACGACGGCCCGCCTTATGCCAATGGCGCGATTCACATCGGTCACGCGGTTAACAAAGTCCTGAAAGACATCATTATTAAATCCAAAACCCTAAGCGGTTTTGATGCGCCGTATGTGCCAGGTTGGGATTGTCACGGTTTGCCGATTGAATTGATGGTTGAAAAAAATGTCGGTAAAGCCGGTGCTAAAGTCACACCAGCCGAGTTCCGCAAACACTGCCGCACTTACGCCAGCAAACAAGTTAATATCCAAAAAGAAGAATTTGTGCGTTTAGGGGTTTTAGGCGATTGGGACAATCCGTATTTGACGATGGATTTTGCCTTTGAAGCCGACATCGTTCGCGCATTGGGCAAAATTGCTAATCAAGGCCACATCAGCAAAGGTGCAAAACCAGTGCATTGGTGTACCGATTGCGGCTCGGCGTTGGCGGAAGCAGAAGTTGAATACGAAGATAAACACTCGCCAGCGATTGATGTGAAATTTGCCGTTATCGACGAAGCGACATTTTTAGCCCGTTGTACGCATCCGGCTGAGCATCAAGGTCAAGGCCCATTATCAGTGGTGATTTGGACCACAACCCCTTGGACTTTGCCGGCTAACCAAGCGGTGGCTTTAAATCCTGAATTGGAATATGTGGTTGTCCAATGCCAAATCGACGGTAAAGCTGAGCGTTTATTGCTGGCCGAAGCCTTATTAAAAGACGCGATGCTGCGTTACGGTGTCGAAGACTATCATGTGGTGGCGTATTGCAAAGGCGGTGATTTAGAAAATCTGCGCTTACAACATCCGTTTTACGACCGCCAAGTGCCTATCATCCTTGGCGACCACGTCACGACCGATGCCGGTACTGGCGCTGTTCACACTGCTCCAGGCCACGGTCAAGAAGACTATGTGGTGGGTATGAAATACGGTTTGCCTGTAGATAATCCAGTCGGCAATAACGGCGTGTTTTTACCAAGTACCGAATTATTTGCCGGTCAGCACGTATTCAGTGCCAATGACAAAGTTTTAGAGGTTTTGCGTGAACGCGGCAAATTGCTGCATCACCATGCCCTACTCCACAGCTATCCTCATTGCTGGCGTCATAAAACCCCGATTATTTTCCGCGCCACGCCACAGTGGTTTATTTCGATGGAGAAAAACGGTCTGCGCGAAACGGCTTTGGACGAAGTCAAAAAAGTCGCTTGGGTGCCAGAATGGGGTCAAGCCCGTATCGAAACCATGATCGAAAATCGCCCTGATTGGTGTATCTCCAGACAGCGTACTTGGGGTGTGCCGATTGCGTTTTTTGTCCATAAAGAAACCGGCGAATTGCATCCGCGTAGCGAAGAATTAATCGAACAAGTTGCACAGCGCATTGAACAACAAGGCGTTGATGCTTGGTTTGAATTAACCGCCGAAGAATTAATCGGTGGCGATGCCGAGTTTTACGACAAAATCAACGATACGCTAGACGTTTGGTTTGATTCTGGGG
>JBEGMT010000058.1:0-4618 GCA_041182925.1 Pseudomonadota bacterium
GCTTAAGTTGTTATGGGAGGGCGGGATGTTTATCCCGTCTTCTTTCGTAACCATTTGAAAACCAGTTTGATATCAAACTTTGATAAGGTTAGTACTGTTAACAAAGCGTTACTAACAAAATCAGTCTTAAAAAATATCTAAAATTAATCCCACAACACATTGCGATAACTTCACCGATTCAATACTTATGTTTCCTATTGCCAAATAATAAGCAAGTGACCATAAGTATTCGAGCATAAACAATTTTCTAGTCATTGAAATTATTTAATCATTTATCGGCTAATCCCTGATTGGTTTGGGGCGATTAATTATAACTAATTGACCCAATATTGGCTTTTTTAAAGATTGCAACAGGCATAATTTTAAAGTCACACAGAGTGAAGGTTTAAAGGCTGTATTGGCTGTAAATTATATTTTTAAGTGCTTGAAATCAATGCTGAAATTAAAATAAATCCCCTTTTTTAAATTGTTCGATAGCGTACAGATATCAATGATCAAAATGCTTAAACTGTTTATCAGTGGATATCTTTTAGGTGCGGTATCCACTATTAGGTCTATTGAGCCTGATGTTCCTCCTCCTGCATACCGTAGCAATTGTCATATTGTTACGGTTTTTTTTATTCAATAAGAATGCTTATGTTGCTCGCTATGACTGCAGCGTACCTTCTGGGTGACTTTCAGAGGCAAGCAGAATATTAATACCTTAAGTCAGTATTTTAAAAGTGCTTTGGATTATTTTAATTCAGCTATTGAAGTGGTCATGTTGATTTGGCTAAAAAGACCGCTCAACAGGCGCTAGTGCATTTAAAAGCGATTTAAATGATTTGAAACAAAACATAGAAAGGACGGGATGTTTCTCCCGTCCAACTAAGTGATAAATATCGTTAGCCTTTCAAGCCCAAGACATCCTGCATATCAAACCAACCTTGTTGTTTACCGGCTAACCAAACTGCTGCACGCACTGCGCCATTGGCGAAAGTCATGCGGCTAGTGGCTTTGTGAGTGATTTCCACCCGTTCGCCGTCGTCAGCAAACATCACAGTGTGTTCACCGACAATATCGCCAGCGCGGATGGTGGAGAAACCGATAGTTTTACGGTCACGAGCGCCAGTATCGCCTTCGCGACCATAAATCGCACAGTCTTTTAAGTCACGGCCTAAAGTCGCAGCAACTACTTCGCCCATCCGTAACGCTGTGCCAGATGGCGCGTCAATTTTGTGGCGGTGGTGGGCTTCGATCACTTCGATGTCGGTGTAATCGCCCATCACTTTGGCGGTCATTTCTAATAGCTTCAATGACAGATTAACGCCAACGCTCATATTCGGCGCAATTACTAAGGCCACGTCTTTAGCAGCTTCGGCGATTGCGGCTTTTTGAGCTTCTGAATAACCGGTGGTGCCGATGACGATTTGTTTACCGGCTTGGCGGCAGATTTCGATGTATTCCATCGAAGCATCGGGGCGAGTGAAGTCGATTAACACATCAAATTGATCGACTTTCGCGGCTAAATTGTCGCTAACAGTGACGCCTAAAGGCGAAATACCCGCTAATTCACCGGCGTCTTTACCGATTGCCAAACTATCAGGACGAGAAACTGCCACAGTTAATTCAGCATGTTCCGCCGCAGCCACGGCCTTGATCAAGCTTAAACCCATCCGGCCAGAGACACCGACCAATGCAATACGCAACATGATTTATCCTTTTAATTTGTCAAAAAAGCTTTTAACGCCGTCGATAAAGCCGTGTTCTTGTGGGCTGTGTTTTTTGCCGCCACCGCTTAAAGACGTTGCCAATTGTTCAATCAAGGCGCGTTGCTCTTTGGTTAAATGCACCGGTGTTTCTAATTGTACTCGACACAATAAATCGCCGACAGCACCGCCGCGCACTGGTTTTACACCTTTGCCACGTAAGCGGAACAATTTGCCAGTTTGGGTTTCGGCTGGGATTTTTAACATCACTTTGCCGTCCAGTGTAGGGACTTCGATTTCGCCACCTAAGCAGGCAGTCGGGTAGCTGATGGGGACTTCGCAGTACAAATTCGCACCGTCGCGGGTGAATATTGGATGGTCTTTAACTTTGACCTGGACATACAAGTCACCCGTTGGTCCGCCGTTAATACCGGCTTCACCTTCACCGGCCAAACGAATTCTGTCACCGGTGTCGACACCTGCTGGGACTTTGACTGACAGGGTTTTGGTTTCCTTAACCCTGCCTTGACCATGACATTTAGGGCAGGGGTCTTTGATTTGTTTGCCTGTGCCGCGACAAGTTGGGCAAGCTTGTTGCACCGAGAAAAAGCCTTGTTGCATCCGCACTTGACCATGACCATGACAGGTTGAGCAAGTAATTGGCGAACTACCTTTTTTGGCACCGCTGCCGCTACATTCGCCGCAAGTGGTTAATACTGGCACTTTCAGAGTCGTTTCAGTGCCGCCGACGGCTTCTTCTAAGCTTAATTCTAGGTTGTACAACACATCAGAGCCGCGTTGGACGCTGCTGCGCTGTTGTTGGCGACCGCCGCCAAAAATATCACCAAATACATCGCCGAAAATATCACTGAAATTTTCAGCACCACCACCGAAACCACCACGACCACCACCCATTGACGAATCAACGCCAGCATGACCAAACTGGTCATAAGCGGCGCGTTTTTTCGAGTCGGATAAAATTTCGTAGGCTTCCTTGATTTGCTTGAATTTTTTCTCAGCTTCTTCAGGATTATCTTTGTTTCTGTCGGGATGATACTTCATCGCCATTTTGCGATAGCTCTGTTTAATTTCAGCTTCGCTGGCGTTTTTGCTGACGCCCAACAGTTTGTAAAAATCTTCTTTTGCGGCCATTTTTTGCTATGGGTTTAATTATTTTTATGGATGGATCGGGTTAAAAATACCACATAATGCGGTTATTTTTGTATTTCTACAGATCTAATCTTCCAGGAATGTATTTTCGTGGATTGATAATAATATCGGTATTCCAGATGCACAGTTGTATATGCTGGTTGGCAAATAAAT
The DNA here is from genome assembly GCA_041182925.1 of Pseudomonadota bacterium. Lineage (GTDB taxonomy): Bacteria > Pseudomonadota > Gammaproteobacteria > Methylococcales > Methylomonadaceae > Methylomonas. The sequence goes on from JBEGMT010000058.1 coordinate 3,012, forward strand.
TGCCGTCTAAAGTGACAGAATTTCCCATATAAAATGCCATTCGAATCCCGTATTTGGTTTTGCCAAATGCTGATGTTTGAATTTGATTAAAAACATCATTATCTAAATTAAACTGTTGTTGGCTTCGGTTATTTTGACTTTTAACTGTTTTGCTGTGTTTTTGCGCTTCAAGGTAAAATTCATCCGTAGCGTTTTCTTTTTGTAATAAATTAAATAAATCGTTAGTGTCGATTTCACACTCTAAAATGGCACCTTTTCGTTGTTGGGCTTGCCATGTTTCAGCTCTTTCTGGATCGTTTTCCCAAAAATAAACCCCCACTCCCTAGCCAATTTGAACTTCTTGAAGGTTTTATCCCCGACCGGCCATTGGTTGCAATAAAGCTTTCTATTTCTTGTAATTGTCCTGCATGATAAGCCTTAATGACGCTCATTGGGTTTTCCGTACTTAGCATTCAAATAACTAATCAGCGCGTTTCTAATTTCATCGCGACTGCTTATTAAACGCTTAAGGACTTCGTAGTTTTCTGGTGTATCTTGGTCGGATAGCTTTTTGCTGGATTCCCACCAATCAGTATAAGTATTTAAAAATTCCTGCATAATTAAAAATGCAGCTTTGTCTTTTTGTTCAATAAGGCTGGCTAAGATTGAATTATCTTGAATTTCAACGTCAGGTATATGTAATCGTTTCGCAACTAATTGTGGGGTTGAATTAAGAACGGTTTCATATTCGTTATCTGTCATACCTAAATACATTTCAACACCTAATTATTGTGGAGTTAGTAAGTAGTAGGTTGGGTTACGCTCGAATAGAGCGTAACCCAACAATCGAAAGTCAAAATGTTGGGTTATGACTACCGCCTAACCCAACCTACAGAGACTTACTTCTTATCGTCCTTCACTTCTTCAAACTCAGCATCAACCACATTGTGATCTTGCTCAGCGGCTTGCTCGCCATGTGCCTCGGTGTGTCCAGCATCAGCACCCGCATTGTTTTGTGCATAAACCCGCTCAGCTAATTTGCCAGCGACTTCAGTCAACGCATTGGTTTTGGCTTCAATCGCGTCTTTGTCATCGCCTTTAACGACTGCTTGCAAGTCGCTAATCGCCGCTTCAATCGCGGCTTTTTCATCGCTATGAACTTGGTCGCCGAGTTCTTTCAATGATTTTTCAGTGGCGTGGATCATGCCTTCTGCGTGGTTACGAGCAGAAACCAAAGCCGCTACTTTACGATCTTCATCAGCATGAGCTTCGGCGTCTTTTACCATGCGTTCAACTTCTTCATCCGACAAACCGCTAGAGGCTTTGATGATAATTGACTGCTTTTTGCCAGTCGCTTTGTCTTTAGCCGATACGTTCAAAATACCGTTCGCGTCGATGTCGAAAGATACTTCAATTTGTGGCACGCCGCGTGGTGCGGGTGGAATGTCTTGTAAATCGAAACGACCTAATGATTTGTTACCAGAAGCGACTTCGCGCTCACCTTGTAAAACGTGAACTGTTACCGCTGTTTGGTTGTCATCAGCGGTTGAGAACACTTGTGACGCATTGGTTGGGATGGTGGTGTTTTTCTCAATCAATTTGGTCATCACGCCGCCCATGGTTTCGAT
>JBEGMT010000059.1:0-4526 GCA_041182925.1 Pseudomonadota bacterium
ATTCTGACCTTGGCGGTGAGTTCAAATAGCTTGCCATTATCAAAACTTGAAGATTTGGTCGATACCCGTCTCGCGCAAAAAATCGCCCAATTACCTGGCGTTGGTTTAGTCAGTATCAGCGGCGGCCAGCGACCGGCGGTGCGGATTCAAGCTAATCACCAAGCCCTCGCCGCTTATGGTTTAAGTTTGGAAGATTTACGTTTAGCCATCGCTGCCGCCAACGTCAATCAACCCAAAGGTATGTTCGATGGACCGTTAAAATCGGCGATTATCGACAATAACGATCAACTACGTTCCGCTGCCGAATACCGCGATTTAATAGTCGCTTATCGCAACGGCTCACCGGTGCGTTTAGGCGAAGTGGCCAACGCTATCGATGCGCTCGAAAACGTTAAACTGGCTGCTTGGGCTAATCAAACTGCAGCGGTCATCGTCAACATTCAGCGCCAACCAGGTGCTAATGTGATTGAAGTGGTGGACAGGATTAAAAGCCTGTTACCAAAATTAAAGTCCGCCCTACCCTTATCGATTGAAGTGCTGCCACTAAGCGACCGCACCGTCACCATTCGTGCCTCAGTACATGATGTGCAATTTGAGCTGATGTTAGCTGTGGCATTAGTGGTCATGGTGATTTTCCTGTTTTTACGCAATCTGCCGGCCACCATTATTCCAGGGGTAGCTGTGCCGTTATCGCTAATCGCAACTTTTGCAGTGATGTATCTGGCTGAATTCAGCATCAATAATCTGACCTTAATGGCTTTAACCATCGCCAGCGGTTTTGTGGTCGATGATGCAATTGTGGTGATTGAAAATATTTCCCGCTACATCGAACGCGGCGAATCAGCTTATAAAGCCGCTTTAAAAGGCTCCGAGCAAATTGGTTTTACCATTATTTCACTGACCTTTTCGCTGGTTGCGGTACTGATTCCATTGTTATTTATGGGTGATGTAGTTGGCCGATTATTTCGCGAATTTGCGATTACCTTGGCGGTGTCGATTCTAATTTCAGCGGTGATTTCACTGACCTTAACCCCGATGATGTGCGCGAAAATGCTGCGCCCGCATCAAGAAAATCATGCCCAAAAACCACAGTTTTTAGATCGCGTGATTGCCCGTTATGGACAGAGTTTAGAATGGGTGTTAGCACGTCAATCACTGACTTTAGCCATCGCCATCGGCACTTTAGTGTTAACCGTATTGCTGTATTTGGCGATTCCCAAAGGCTTCTTTCCAATTCAAGATACTGGCTTGATTCAAGGCATTTCAGAAGCGCCACCCAGTATTTCTTTTACAGCGATGGCCGAGCGACAACAGGCTTTAGCCGAGCAAATTCTCCAAGACCCAGCGGTGGATAATTTATCTTCATTTATTGGTGTTGATGGCAGTAACGCCACCCTTAACAGCGGACGCTTGTTGATTAACCTGAAACCGCAAGCGCAACGAGAAGAAACCGCCAGCGAAGTGATTGAACGCTTGCGCACCAAACTTGCCGAACTCAACGGCATTAAAGCTTATCTACAACCAATTCAAGATTTAACTTTAGAAAACCGCATCAGCAAAACCCAGTTTCAATTTACCCTACAAGGCATCGATTTTGCTGAATTATCCAAATGGACCCAAAAACTGGTAGCACGCTTACAAAACAGCTCCAGTTTGCAAGATGTGGCCAGCGATCTGCAAGACCAAGGCTTGCAAGCCTATATCAACATCGACCGCACTACCGCCAGCCGTTTAGGGGTTAGCACCGCAGCGATAGACAATGCTCTCTATAACGCCTTTGGTCAGCGCTTGGTTTCGACGATTTTCACCCAATCTAATCAATACCGCGTGGTGTTAGAAGTTGATCCCAATAATCAACAAGGCCCTGAAGCCTTAAATCAATTACGGATTCCCTCCAGTAACGGCAATCAAATTCCATTAGCAACATTGGCCACGGTTTCCGAACGGCAAACACCCTTAGCCATCAGTCATTTAGACCAATTTCCGTCTAGCACCATTTCGTTTAATTTAGCCAATGGCGCAGCTTTGGGGGATGCAATTCAAGCAATTAATGAAGCTAAACAAGATATCGAGTTACCCGCGCATATCCAAATCGATTATCAAGGCGCGGCACAGGCGTTTAATGCTTCGCTAGGCAATACTTTATGGTTGATTTTGGCGGCGATTATCACGGTTTACATCGTGCTGGGTGTGCTGTATGAAAGCTATATCCACCCGCTAACGATTTTATCCACCCTGCCTTCAGCTGGGGTTGGGGCTTTATTGGCTTTAATGGCAACCGGCAATGATTTAGGGATTATCGCCATCATCGGCATTATTTTATTAATCGGGATTGTCAAAAAGAACGCAATTATGATGATTGATTTTGCTTTGGAAGCTGAACGTCATCAAGGCTTGGCGCCGCGAGAAGCGATTTTTCAAGCCTGTTTATTACGCTTTAGACCGATTTTAATGACCACGCTGGCAGCGCTATTAGGCGCGTTGCCGTTGATGTTGGGCAGTGGCGTTGGCTCGGAATTACGGCAGCCATTGGGGATTACCATGGTGGGTGGTTTGTTGTTTAGTCAGTTATTGACGCTGTACACCACGCCGGTAATTTATTTGAGTTTGGATAGGTTGTCGCGATGGTTGAGGCATTTGTAATTTCTCGAAAGTGAGAATTCGCTTTTAAGCTTTCCCTGATTAATTCTTAAAGGATTCGCGTTGCGAGGCTTATTTAAATGTCGGTTTCACGAAAAACATCCCTGTTTTTCGCCCTAAAGGGTAAATGCCAATCGGCTATCCTGCAGATTGGTCGCACCGACAGGCGAGTTACTTTTCTTTGTTTGGACAAAGAAAAGTAACCAAAAGAAAGCCCACCCGACCGCCGCTTTAATCCTGCGCTCCGAAGCTTTTGCTGGGGGTTGGCAAAGGGGCTTCCTGCCCATTTGCCAACTCGCCGCATCCATGCGGCGACAGCCATTCTGACAGTGGGCGGGCTGTTACCAGCAGAAGCTTCGGTGCTCGGCGGGGCAGACGGGAAACCACCACACTACGTGGCGTGAGTTTTTCATCGTTCCCACGCTCCGCGTGGTAATGCCGTGTCAGACGCTCTGCGTCAATGTGGAGGTTTAAATCAGCTAGGGTAATCAACACGACGCCGGAGCGTCGGGGCTGCATTCCCACGTAAAACGTGGGAACGATACAAACGATATAACGCGAATTCTTATAAAACAGACATAAATCCACCCAATCCAGCCATGAATTTTTCCGACATATTCATCTCCCGCCCCGTCGCCACCACCCTACTCACATTAGGCGTGGCTTTAGCGGGTTTGCTTGGCTTTTTGCAATTACCGGTCGCACCGTTACCGCAAGTCGATTTCCCAACGATCTCGGTTTCCGCCAACATTCCCGGTGCCAGCCCTGAAACTATGGCTTCCAGCGTCGCCACACCGTTGGAACGCTCATTAGGTCGAATTGCCGGGATTACTGAAATGACCTCCTCCAGCAATCTCGGTTCAACTCGCATTACCTTGCAGTTTGACTTGAATCGCGACATCGATGGTGCGGCTCGCGACGTACAAGCCGCGATTAACGCCGCCAGTAGTTTATTGCCAACCAATATGCCTAGTCGACCCAGCTATCGAAAAATCAATCCAGCTGATTCACCGATTATGATTTTGGCTTTAAGCTCCACCACCGTTAGCCGTGGCGAAATGCACGATGCCGCAGCCACGATTTTGGGACAGAAAATTTCACAAATTGAAGGGGTTGGGCAGGTATCAGTCGGTGGTAGCTCTTTGCCTGCTGTGCGAATCGAGCTAAATCCTAGCGCATTAGCCAAATACAACATTAGCCTCGATGAAGTGCGCAGTGCGATTGCCAACACCAATGCCAATCGTCCCAAAGGCGCCTTGGAATTTAATAACCAACACTGGCAAATTCAAGCCAACGATCAAGCTGACAAAGCCGAAGATTACCTCCCCGTGATTGTCGCTTATCGCAACAATGCGCCAATTAGGATTGCTGATTTAGGGACAGCAATTGATTCGGTGGAAGATTTGCGTAACACCGGTCTTAAAAATGGCAAACCTGCGGTGTTATTAATTGTTAATAAACAACCCGGCGCTAACATTATCGAAACCGTCGAACGCGTCAAAGGCTTGTTACCACAATTACAAGCCTTGTTACCGGCGGCGATTGATTTATCGGTAGCAATTGATCGTTCAATGACTATCCGCGCCTCGGTCGATGAAGTCGAACACAGTTTAATCATCGCCATTGCTTTGGTGATTATGGTGGTTTTACTGTTTTTACGGCGTTTACGCTCCACGCTGATTCCAATCATCGCCGTACCAGTATCGTTAATTGGCGCTTGCGGCATCATGTATTTACTCGATTACAGCCTCGATAATTTATCGCTCATGGCCTTGACCATCGCCACCGGCTTTGTGGTCGACGATGCGATTGTGGTACTTGAAAACAGCAGCCGCCACATTGAAAATGGTTTATCGCCATTAGAAGCGGCGCGGCGCGGGGTAAGC
>JBEGMT010000060.1:0-3343 GCA_041182925.1 Pseudomonadota bacterium
ATTGATAAAGGCGTGATTGGCGCTGAATTAGCGATTAGCGATAACAACACCACTGGCCAATTCACCAATCAGCAATATGTCCTGCAAAAAATTATCGTGCCAGTTGATGGTGATGTGGTGCAGGCATTTAATCAGCAAATAGCCGCTGATGTCGGTTTAGTGGTGCTGAATCTCAACTCAGAGCTGATGTTAAAAGTCGCTGATTTAGCCAGCGCCCAGCAAAAATTATTATTCGATGCTGCTACCAGCGATGACGAAAATCGCAATGGCCAATGTCGTCATGGCGTAGTGCATCTCTTGCCTAGCCGAGCGATGCGAGCGGATGCATTAGCGCAATATATGTTGAAGAAGCGTTGGCAAAAATGGTTTTTGGTGGTGGGTCAAACTCAAGAAGATCAATTATTTGCTGCTGCAATTAAACGTGCGGCTAAACGCTTCAATTTAAAAATCGTTGCCGAGAAAAATTGGACTAACGACTTTGATGCTCGCCGCACTGCACAAGCCGATGTGCCAGTGTTTACCCAAGGTGAAGATTATGATGTCTTGGTGGTGGCTGATGAACAAGGCTTGTTTGGTGAGTATTTTGATTACCGAACTTGGAGTCCTCGGCCAGTAATCGGTACTCAAGGTTTGATTGCGACTGCATGGCACCCAAGCCATGAGCAATGGGGAGCTGTGCAGTTACAAAATCGCTTTAAAGATCAAGCGGGCCGTTGGATGCAAGAAGTTGATTATGGGGCTTATTTGGCGGTAAGGGCGATTGGTGAAGCTAGTGTCCGTAGTAAATCGAATCAAGTCCCCGTGATTCGTGATTATCTGTTTTCCAGTCATTTTGCCTTGCAAGGCTATAAAGGGATGCCGCTATCGTTCCGTGCTTGGGATGGTCAGTTAAGGCAACCGGTTTTATTGGCCGCGCCCCGTTCTTTAGTCGCGGTTGCACCGATTGAAGGTTTCTTACATCCCAAATCAGAATTAGATACTTTGGGTTACGATCAACCTGAAACCAGTTGTAAATAGGCCTTAAAACACGGTTGGTAATCCTGGAATGCCTAAGTTTTGTATATGGTTAGCATTGTTGCCTTCCTGATAGGCCAACAATTTGCCGTCGTGTCGCCAAAGTCTAAACGCCAAGGCTTGTGATAAAACTCGAATCGGATAGTCGCGAGGTAGTTGTTGTAGATAAGGTTGCATGGTTACAAAATCCGTGGCTCCGTATTGTTTCATAATGAAAGCCAAGCCACCGTTACTTGGGCCAATGTTGTAAGCCAACAACCCCAGATACAAGTCGTTGTGCATTTCGCTTAGATAAAACTTTAATGTCGCTGCAGCAATAAAGGTATTTTGGCGAGCATCGCTTAGCGATAATTTACTGACACCTAAACGCAGTCTGGTTTGTTCCATAATTGATTTTGGGACAGCGGTAATTTGAAACAAACCGTGGCCACCATCATGGCTGTCGCGCGGTAAAAAAGATGATTCGGTGGCGGCTAAGCCGCACAGCAAATCGGGATCGAGCTGATAAGCTTTCGCTGCTTCATCAATAACGCTGTAGTAAGGATTAGCTCTTTGAATAATAGTGTGTAATTGCTCAGCTTCTTGGCGTCGATAGGCCGCGTAAATTTGGTGTGCTAGGGTTTCGCTCCGTGCTTGCTGTTTGCCGCCGACTAAACTGCGTAACTGTTTAAATGCCGCCAAATAGTCGGTTTGACTAGCCAATTTTGCTGAGCCTATTGCCAATATCATGGCGAGTAAGCTAGGCAAAATCCAGGCGAATACAATTAAACGTTTTCGTAGTTGACTCCATAACAGCAACCCAAGCGCTGCAAGCATTACTAGACTGACAATACCGGCAGCAAAAGGTAATAAATTGGTATACAAATCTGAGCCGGAAAATTGCTGAGCAAAATAACCCAATGCCAGCAAAGTACCGATAGCAGCGGTGATCGTCAGGCTTAAAAACTCTAAAACCATAGACCACAGCCGAGTTTGACTGAGTTTATTCCGGCGTTTGCGAACTTGCGGTTTTGATTGACGACGAGGACGGGGCTTTTTGGGAATTGTTTGCCGAGTTCGGCTCATAAATCACGAAAGGTTGGGCTGAAATTGGGCATAGTTTATCCTGATTTTCCGCTATTTAACTTAAAGCCGAGTTGACGATAGCCGAGGCAATGGTATATTCCTATTCCTGTTGAAAGATGTTGTTAAGCATCATTCATGTCGCCAAGCTAAAAATTATAATAATAACGAGCTGCGCAAGGTGTAATTAACCTTAAGCAACTCTAAAATGCCCTTGGGCATGTCACAACATCTAATAGATCAAGGATATTCCTATGCAAGCGCAAGATTATTTGCCGTTTTTTCAAGAACTGTTCGTTCAAACTTATCAATCTACTCTCGAAAATCCAGTTTATGCGGCCTGTTTATCGGTTGCGGTATGGTTACTGACAGCGATTTTTTACAGCATCAGAATTGGATTTTTGAATGGGCGTATTAAACGCGGTACAAAAGCGATTGCTGAAGTGAATCAAGCTTTAGCTACAGCGGAACAGAAAGTCCAGCAAGTTCAAGATGAAATGCTTGCCCAGCAACAGCAGCTTGATCGAACTACACAAAGCAACACAGAATTAAAAGAGCGGTTGACAGAAATTACTGGTCAATTAACTTCAGCGATTCAAACTTTAGCGGCTAATCCCGATTTAGGTCAGCAAGGTTTGTCAGTGGGTCAAGGTTTATCTGCCGAAGCTTTGTTCCAGCGTTTTAATGCTGCTAATCAACAAATTTGTGAAAACTTATTAGCGCAACGCCAAAAACAAGCCGATATTGAAGCCAGTTTGCAAGCTGAAATTGCAAAACAGGCGGATAAAGATCAACAAATTCAAACCATGCAAATTCGCCTTGATGCTCAAAGTCAGCAATTGGGCAATTTGACCTTAAGCATCGAAGATTTCAAACAACAGTTGAGCCAACAACAGCAAGATGCTCAATTAAATGTTGCTCAAATCCAAATTCAACATCAAGCCGAATTGTCAGCGTTGAGACAACAGTTACAGCAAGCAAAACTGCAAGTACCAGCGCCAGTTGTCGTCGAGCCGCCTAAGTCTGTGGTTGCACCGGTTGCGCCTGTTACCGTACAAACCGTAACCCCTCCACCAGTGGTAGAGGTGAAACCAGTGATTGCAGAGCCTAAACCAGCACCTGTTGTCCCAGAGTCTGTTACTGCTGCTGTCGCTTCGCCTAGTCCAATAGCAAAAACAGTAGTTGCCGAAACTCCCGCGCCTAAAGCACAGCCTGAAACCAGCAAACCTAAAGCAAAAGGTATGTTTGCCAGTGCTTTAAGTAGTTT
>JBEGMT010000061.1:0-3742 GCA_041182925.1 Pseudomonadota bacterium
GTGGACCGGGTTTGGAACAGTGCTTTGACTTGGTCCGCCGCGTGACCCGACCGAGTGCGCCGCAGGTACTGCGTCTGCTGGATGCGGTGATTTTCAATGCCTTGATCGGCAACCACGACGCCCATGCCAAGAACTTTTCTATCTTGTATGCCGATAAGGGCGCCGTCTTGGCGCCGCTCTACGACGTATTGTCAACCGCCGTTTATCCCAGCCTGACGCCCAAGATGGCGATGCAGTTGGGTGGCAAATACAAATTCAGCGAAGTACAGGCAATACACTGGGATCGCTTTGCCCAAGCGGCGGGCTTATCGGTAGCGCAAGCCCGAAAACGCATTCTAGGTTTGTGCCAACGGCTACCCGTGGTCGCTCGCAGGTTGCAGACATCGGCCGACCATGAATTCGCCGAAAATCCGGTGGTTGAACACATCGTACAGCTGATCGAGCAACGCACGGCGCTGACGATAAGGCGGTTGACTGATAACGCCTAAAGCCAATTGGCTGGCCTTGATGCTGGCTAGATCACGTCTATGACTCTGTCATTGCATCGCAGAAAATTCCTGACACCGTCGCCATTTATCCACCACAATCGGCCAGCCAAATTGACTGCATCGTTGTTCTGGCACTTGCAGCAATCGACAACTGGCACAGCGCACAAATCCCCTTGTATCGCCATGACAAATTCGCAGGGTATCTTAGGCCAGTTGCAAGGCGTAATGCAGGATGTCGGGGGTTGCCGTGCATTCGCTGAGAAACTCTTCGATGACCGATGAATCGGTTTCCCCGATCGCTTTCAAATAGGCCAGAAGTTTGGTTTGATCTTGGACGTAGAGCTTGTTGACGTTGTTTTGTCGGTATTCGCTATTTTTCAGTGTTACCGGTATTACGGGTGTTACCGCCAGTTCTGGCGCGGGTTGCAGGGGTATTACCGATTCCAGGTCGGGTAACACCGGTGTTACCGCTGGTTGAGACTGCAGGTCGGTTGCCTCAGCCAGATAATGCCGGATCACATCAGTCAACATGGTCGTCGTCGAATTGAATCACGTAAAACCAGGCTGAGCCGCCGTGGACTTTGACCTGGGTGACATGCTTTTTGGGGTTAGGATCGGATTTCAGGATACCTTGACCGATCAGCAATTTAACCGCCAATGCCAAATCGGCATGGCCAATCGCTTTTTTGAAACCCGCCGAGCTGAACAACCATTGCCGGTCTCGTTCGGTTGGGCCAATAGCCGGAACGCTCGCCATGCAGTGGGTTGGGATCGTCGGTTTTGGTGAAGCGGCTATCGCCATAGAGTTCGACATACTGTCGTAACGCTTGGGCCAATTGCTGGGGTTCCAGTTCGCCGATTTCAGGCTGTTGACGCCAATGTTTGAAGCAGATCAGCGCCGCTTCCATCGCTATGCGTTCCGGCCAGCACGTAACACCATATTCGCTGGCCAATTCGCCCGCCAGACCAATCAAGGCAAAGCTCCGAGCCACGCAGGCTTCCTGAGCCGATAAGGGGCCGTAGCGCTGTTCGAAAATGCGTAAACACTGGTCCAGGTAAGTGGCAAAATCGCGCGTATCGCGGGTCAAGTGCTCCAGAAAGGCGATGCCGGCGGTGCCATATTGCTGCGACGTGTACTGATGCAGTGTGCTGGCAAAAGCACGGCCACTGTCATAGTCATGCAGATGGTCAAAGGCGCCATGCTGACCAAAGACCGGCAACTGCAGAAAGCGAACGAGTTCGCCAGCTTTGACTGGAATACCGGCCTTACTCAGATGGGCTTCAATCGAGTCTTCGCCGTTGGACAGAATCGCTACCCGCCAATGTTGATGCGCCATCGCTTTACCACTGACCGTGGCCCGTTGTTTGCCAACGCCATTGGCCAACAGATAAAACGACTTGCTGACATCCTGGGCATCGGCTTTACTCATCTCATCCAGACACAGAAAACCATCGTTAACTTGCACGGCGGCTGATTCCAGGCCATTCAAGGTTGCAGTCCAGGAGCGCTGGAATCGTTTCAATGTTACAGGACGCTGTTAATCGTACAATTGCCGTATCAGAAAACACTGGGGTTCGGGCATTGATAGTTCATGCGATTAGCAAACATGCAAAGCAATTTTACGAACATTATGGTTTTCAGCAATCACCGCAAAATCCCATGACTTTGATGCTGCACATAAAACCCAAAATATAACCTTCCTGTTTCTCGAATCAAGCGATTTGTAACGGCAACACCCGAACTAGGGCGCAGCAAATGATAGGGGATTTTGGGGCTGAGGATCCGGGGTGTTATTTGGAGGATGAAGAGATATGGAATCAATAACAGTTCATGATTATCAAGTCGATTTTATTCGAGTTGGTTAGCCTTTAATGGTTTGTCTAGCTGATTTGTAAGCGTTTAGACCGTCTGGACCATATAAATTCTCTTGATTATCACCTTTGAAAAAACCTAGCAAGCGTTGATTTCGGCTAACTAACTGATTCAGCAATAAACCATTGGTGGTATTGATTTCTTTAGCTTTACTGGTTAATGACATTAGGTCAGCCCAGGAATTGGCCATTGCTTGGTCTGCCTGATTTTCAACCCACACAGGAAAAGAATCGCCGAGTTGGTTTTGGCTAAGACTTGAAAATGCAGACAGCCGATTTTCGCTGGACTTTTGCAACTTAAAAATAACGTCTGATTTTAAGTTTGCTAATCCTTCAATCTCAGTAAAGTTGTCGGCAAGTAATGCGATTTCTTCTCTATGCAATAACTCTAAAAGCGCTTGCATAAGTTCAATGTCATGAATGACAGATGAATTGATGGTGGCTTCAATCGTTGTCATTAGCGTTTGATAGTTTGAATATTCAATAAATCATGCGCTGTTGCGATTAGATTACTCGCTACAGCGTTAGAGTTGACTTCAAATCGGCCTTCTTCAATTGCCGCTTTAATCTGATTAACTTTTTCAGTATTGAAAGCAGCATCAGTCGCTAAATCAGCTTTAATGTTCAGTAACGCTTTTGAAATCTCAACAGCGCTGCTACTGGCTGTAACAGAAGGGCTGTTGATATCCTGATTACGTACCTGATTATTTGGATGCGGATTAGACGATGGTGTTTTGATGTTGTTGGATAACGAGTTAACTTTCATAAAAGTGCCCAAAGAAGTCGGTTCATTCAGTTAAGATTTTAACGGTTGATCTTCAAAAAACTTTAGTTAATTTGAAATTTCAACGGTACCAACTGAGATTGCTATACCACTGACTACTCGTTTGTTGGCAAGTTGAACTCTTACAGTATGGCCTTTGGTTGCATTGTTAAGCGATTTTCCAGAGGTTGCTACCGAGAAACCATTGTTTGTATTAATGATTTTAACTTGTTCATAACGAGTGACTAAAATCTGTTCGCTTAGATCACTGTTTCGAAGTATTGTACCAACTTTAATATCATGTGCTGCAGCTAGATTATTTACTTCATCGAACTGAGTAACAAAATTTGAGATTGTTGAGAATTCACTATCATATTTTTCTTGCAAATCTTGTCTGGTAACAACGTCACCGCGTTTCAAATGACGGCGAGTAATAAAATAATTATGTTTTTTTTTGATGGTTGCATTTAAAAATAATGTCCAATTTTGGGGTTTTTTGCAGTTGGCTAAAAATCTTAAATTCGTAGATTTTTGATTATTTTCAATGGTTGAAAAATCAATATTCTGGCATGACTCAAAATTATAGGGGCCAGGTGCGGGGCGAATCGTGATTTCGGCG
>JBEGMT010000062.1:0-14482 GCA_041182925.1 Pseudomonadota bacterium
GCTATTATCCATTAATTCAAATTTCATATTCACACCCTCTTGAGACACACAATTTAAAAATTACCTTGAAACCAACTTTTAATTTTTGAAAACAGATCCATGCCATCTTCATTAATACCTATACCTTTAATAACTTTATGATCTTTTCCATATAGCAATAGGCCAACAGCCGTTGAATAAATTGGGTTTTGCACCACATCAGTTAAACCAGATACATGCAAAGGCACTCCCATACGGACGGGCATATGGAAAATTTCTTCCGCCAACTCCATTAAGCCTTTAACTTGCGAACTACCACCAGTAATCACCATACCGGCGGCAATTAAATCTTCATAACCACTACGTCTCAATTCGGCTTGAACCAACAACATCAATTCTTCATAACGCGGCTCAACAATTTCGGCCAAATTTTGTGCCGAAATTTTACGTGGTTCACGGTCACCAATACTTGGTACATCAATCATTTGCTCTGTATCAGCGATTTGAGTGAGGGCACAGGCATAACTCCGTTTGATTTGTTCTGCATTTTTGGTTGGTGTCCGCAAAGCAACAGCAATATCATTTGTGACTTGATCGCCAGCAATTGGAATTACGGCGGTATGTTTAATCGCACCTTCAGAATAAATCGCTAAATCAGTCGTGCCACCACCAATATCGATTAAACAAACACCGAGATCTTTTTCATCGTCAGTCAAAACAGCGGAGCATGAGGCTAATTGCTCTAAAACAATTTCATCAACATCCAAGCCACATTTGCGGATACATTTAACGATATTTTGTTCAGCACTGACGCTACTAGTTACCATGTGAACTTTCGCTTCTAGGCGAATACCCGACATGCCAATCGGCTCTTTAATGCCTTCTTGCTGATCAATCACAAATTCTTGCGGCAAAATATGGAGAATTTTTTGGTCAGCAGGTATCGCTACCGCACGAGCAGAATCAATTACCCGATCAATATCGTGTTGAGTAACTTCTTGTTCTCTAATGGCAACAATACCGTGCGAGTTTAAACTTTTGATGTGACTACCCGCGATACCGGCAAACACTGATTTAATCTCACAACCGGCCATCAATTCCGCTTCTTCGACTGCCCGCTGGATTGAATGCACTGTAGATTCCAAATTAACGACAATCCCTCTTTTCAAACCTTTAGAGGGCGCAGTTCCAATCCCAATAATCTCGATTTCATCACCGCCTCGGTATTCCCCAACAATGGCTGCAACTTTGGATGTGCCTATATCCAATCCCACTAATAAATTTCGATCTGTTTTTTTGGCCATTTTTTTTGCTCAATAAGCGTTTAAATCAGGTTTAATTCTTGTTGTCACTGCTTTCCAATCAATATTCGTTCCAGGCTTCCATGTAATTGCATAACCGTTGGGATAGCGAGTATCAACTTTTTCTATAGCTGCCAATTGCGCCTCACCCAATTCATCCATGGTCTTTAAAAAACGCTGTAGACTTTCCAGTGGTGCTTTTCTGCCTAGCTGCATTTCCATACCATTCGCTAATTTAATCCGCCACGCCCGACGTTCATTGACATGAAACTCTGCCAGCTGCATCGATTTATCTCTTAAAACGATGTAGACCCCTTTCATAATTTCCAACAATTTCTTTTCTTGTCCTTCAGGCCCTATCACTAAAGGCAAATTTTTAAACGGTTCAATATTCTCTGGTCTCAAGATATCACCTTCATTATTCAATAAAGCATCTTTACCCCAACGCACCACAGGCTTTTGCTCAGTCACTTTGATGTACACAGCGTCAGGCCAAACACGTTTAACATCGACCTCATCAACCAAAGGCAAACTGCTAATCGTTTGGTGAATAACGTTCATATCGGCATGATAAAAACCACGCTTCATTTCCGACATTAACCGCTGTTTCAATTTATCTTTGTCGATATACTGAAACGCTCCCTCAATCTTCACATAGCGAATCGGTTTGCTGATTGCGTCTTGACTATTAAGTCTCGCCCAACCAAACCAAGCCACAACTAACAATATCAACCCAACAATGATGACGCTAAATCTCGACACCTTGACCTGCCAAGCTGGTTTCTAAAATTCGCCAGACTAATTCTTTAAATTCGATTCCAGCTGCTTTAGCCGCCATCGGCACTAAACTATGATCGGTCATGCCAGGCACTGTATTGACTTCAATCAACTGCGAGCAGTCTTGATTATCGATAAACACATCCACTCTGGCCCAACCTTTTACCTGTAAGCCACGACAGGCTTGTACCGCTAAAGCTCGCAGTTGTTGTTCACGCTCCGCACTCAAGCCACAAGGACAATGGTACTTAGTGGTATTAGCACGATATTTCGCATCAAAATCATAAAACTCATTGGGCGTTTCTAAACGAATCACAGGTAGTGCTTCGCCATCTAATACACCTACCGTATATTCCTGACCTTGCACCCATTGCTCGGCATACACATCGCAATTAAATTGCTTGGCGACTTGTAAGGCTTGAATCAATTCCTCTTGGTTATTGGCTTTACTCATACCAATGCTTGAGCCTTCTTGTGCTGGCTTAACAATCACCGGGAAACCGAGTTGTGCTATGCAAACATCAATATCGTCTTCAGTTTGCAAAACAAACCATTTTGGCGTTGCTAAGCCTAAACCTTGCCAGCATAGCTTAGTCCGCAATTTATCCATGCTCAATGCCGAGGCTAAAACACCTGAACCGGTATAAGGCAATCCCAACACACCCAGAATCGCCTGTAAAACACCGTCTTCTCCACCGCGCCCATGAATAATGTTAAAAACTCGATCAACCTTGATATTGGCTAAAGCATCAATAGGACTGGCGGTGACATCAATCGCCACCACATCAATACCTTGTTGCTGTAGCGCTTGAAACACCGCATTTCCGCTACGCAAAGAAATTTCTCGTTCTGCGGCAGTTCCACCCATCAATACCGCGACTTTGCCAAAATCAGCAGGATTTTTTATCCGTAATGGCTTCATGCGTCTTCACCTATCCGACAAACTTCAGTTTGCAAACTGATACCAAATTGTTGTTCCACTTCGGTTTGAATATGTTGAATCAATGTTTCAATATCTACCGCAGTCGCATTACCCTGATTTTCAATAAAATTGGCGTGCTTTTCAGACACCACCGCCCCACCGATCCGAAAACCTTTTAAACCACAGGCTTCAATTAAACGTGCTGCATGATCGCCTGGTGGATTTTTAAATACTGAACCGCAAGTCGGCTTATTAGTCGGCTGCGTGACATTTCGTTTTTCCAATAACGCCTTAATCTGCAACTGACTAACTTGACTATCACCCTTAGCCAGCTTCAATTGCGCCGCCAAGAACCATTCATTATCAATACCTTTCACCGAACGATAAGCCACTTCAAATTCATGTTTGTTACGATTGATGACTTGGCCTTGGTGATTGATCATTTCCAGATGATCAACAATCTGCCAAGTTTCGCCGCCAAAAGCCCCTGCATTCATTTTCAATGCACCGCCCATCGTGCCAGGAATACCAGCCAAAAACTCGGCGCCAGTTAAACCTAAATCACTACAAAATCTTGCAACATGGGCGCAAGGCACACCGACTTCAACATAAACCCGATTAGTATCGATTAAGCGCATTTCTTTTAATCGGCTGCGAGTATTAATTACCGTGCCACGAATCCCGCCATCACGAACGAGTAGATTACTGCCCAAACCAATCCAATAAACGGGCTCGCCTTTTGGTAATCCGGCAACAAAATCGATTAAATCAGCTTTGTTTTCAGGAATATACATACGTTGTGCAGGACCACCGACTCGCCAACTGGTGTATTTCGCCAGTGGTTCGTTATTCAACAATGTTCCTTGATAGATTTGATCAGCCATGATTTAACGCTTCCGTTAATTTAGTAGGCAACTCCGCCGCAATCTGTCCGACGTTGCCAGCACCCATGGTTAGAATCACATCATCTTTATTAACAATTCCCGCCAAAATCGTCGGCAAATCCTCACGATTTTGTACAAATACCGGATCAACTTGTCCACGAATCCGAATCGAACGACTTAAAGCTTTACCATCAGCCCCATTTATTGGTGCTTCGCCAGCCGAATAAATATCCAGCAAAATCAACACATCAACACTGGAAAGCACTTCGACGAAATCTTCAAACAAATCCCGAGTACGCGTGTAACGATGCGGCTGAAACACCACAACTTTCCGACGCTCTGGCCATGCTTGGCGCAACGCTTCTAAAGTTGCAGCCAATTCACGAGGATGGTGACCATAATCATCAACCAAGGTTAATTTGCCATCATCAAATGCCACATCGCCATTGATTTGGAATCGACGACCAACACCTTTAAATTCCGCCAAACTTTTAATAATCGCAGCATCATCAACACCTAGAGTAGTTGCGATAGTAATCGCTGCCAAAGCATTGAGCATGTTGTGCCAACCAGGTAGATTCAAAGTCACTTGTAAAGATGGCAAAGCTCCCCAACGCAATACAGTGAAATGAGTGCATAAACCATCTTGCTCGACATTAATCGCCCGAACATCAGCTGCTTCGCTGACACCATAAGTTTTAACTGGCTTGGAAATCTCCGGTAACACTTCAGCAACTCCAGCATCATCAATGCACATCACCGCCAAACCGTAAAATGGCAATTGATGGAGGAATTTGATAAAGGTCTCTTTCAAACGGTTGTAACTACCACCATATGTCTCCATGTGGTCTTGATCAATGTTGGTGACAATGGCCATCATCGGTTGCAAATACAAAAACGAGGCATCACTTTCGTCTGCTTCAGCGACCAGATATTTTCCTAAACCCAGTTTGGCATTAGCGCCAGCACTATTTAAACGACCGCCAATCACAAAAGTCGGATCTAAGCCACCTTCAGCTAACATCATGGTAGTTAAACTGGTCGTAGTAGTTTTGCCGTGTGTGCCGGCAACCGCAATCCCAAAACGAAAGCGCATTAATTCCGCCAACATTTCTGCACGAGGAATGACGGGAATCCGGTTTTCATAAGCAGCAGTAATTTCGGGGTTACTTCTATCGACCGCCGTCGAAGTAACCACTACATCGACATCCGCAACATTTTCAGCATGGTGTCCAAAAAAGACTTTGACGCCCATTGCTTGCAATCTATCCGTCACCGGTGAAGCCTTAATATCAGAACCTGACACGCTATAGCCCAAGTTAGACAACACTTCAGCAATCCCGCTCATGCCGGTGCCACCGACCCCGACAAAATGGATTTTGTCGATGTCACCTAAGGCTTGATTGGCGATTTGAGTATTAGGCCGATTCATCGTGTCGCCTCGGCAATACAAATTTCAGCAACTACTTGGGTTGCATCGGGTTTTGACATGGTTTTTGCTGCGTAACTGATAGTGGTTAGTGAATTCATAGTTTGTTGAACAGCTTGGCGTAAGCTATCAGCGTTTAATTGGTTTTGTGGCAATAACAATGCAGCGCCAGCATCCGCTAAATAACGCGCGTTGGCGGTTTGGTGATCATCAATCGCATTTTGTAATGGCACAAAAATCGCTGGTAAACCTGCCACAGCCACTTCACTGACGGTCATTGCGCCAGCCCGACAGATAATTAAATCGGCCCAGTTGTAAGCGGCGGCCATATCATCAATAAAAGCTACAACCTCGGCGGTTTGTCCCAGTGTTTGATAGCGCTCTAAAACTTCCGCCTGCATCGCCGCACCGGTTTGGTGTTTGATGCTGAGATTATTCAGTCCGGCTAATGCTGCTGGTACGTTGTCATTCAATACTTTCGCACCTTGACTACCACCCACTACTAAAACTCTCAATTCGCGCTCAGCTGTCCATGCCGTTTTTTCTGGCAAATTCTGAAAGGCTTTACGGAGTGGATTGCCGGTTGCAACTGCGTTAATTTGTTTAGCAAAACTAGCTGGAAAAGCTTCTAATACTTTACTGGCCGCTAATTTGACTAATAACCGATTGGTTGTCCCAGGCACGCGATTTTGTTCATGAATCACTACCGGAATCCCCAGCCATTTGGCCATCAAGCCGCCTGGGCCAGCGACAAAGCCACCCATACCTAAAACCACATCCGGTTTTCTTTGCTTGAGGATTTTTCTGGCTTGCAAACAAGCTTGTAGCAATTTGAAAGCAGCAGTGAATTTCGACAGCAAGCCTTTGCCACGAATACCTGCCACCGCCAGCCAATCAATCTCGATGCCATTAGCGGGAACGACACGACTTTCTAAACCATTGTGAGTACCTAACCAACTGACTTGCCAGCCGCGAGTTTGCAATTCTTGAGCAACCGCCAAAGCTGGGAACACATGCCCACCAGTACCTCCAGCCATAATCACAATACTCTGACTCATGGCTGCTGTTTCCCTACTGAAGAAAGTCTATTGTTAGCATTTAATTCATACTGAATCCGAAATAACAACGCCATAGCGGCACACATCACAATCATACTGCCGCCACCATAGCTCATCAGTGGCAAAGTTAAGCCTTTGGTAGGCATAATGCCCATGTTGACTCCCATATTGATAAAGGCTTGAAAACCAAACCAAATCGCTAATCCATAGGCCACTAAAGCTGAAAAGTTTTCGTCGCGTTTTTCTGCTAATTGGCCAATAGCAAACGCTCGTAAAACCAAAATACTGAATAACCCAACAACGCTAATAACACCGACTAAACCTAATTCTTCGCCTAATACTGAAAATATAAAATCGGTATGAGCCTCAGGTAAATAGAATAATTTTTGAATTCCATTGCCTAAACCAACTCCCCAAAACTCACCACGCCCAAACGAAATCAAAGCTTGAGTTAATTGATATCCAGTATTTTTAGCATCGGCAAACGGGTCACTAAAACTCAACACCCTTTTTAAACGAAATGCTGCGAGCGTAATCGAAAAATAAATAGCAACACTTAAAATAGCTGACACCACCAAAAACTGGGAAATTCGGGCGCCAGCTAAATACATCATCCCCATTGCAATCACAACAATCACAACTGCTGAGCCAAGATCAGGCTCTTTCAACAACAAGCAACAAGCAATCGTAAGCCACCCCATAGGCCTAACTAAACTAAACTCTGAGCGTCGAACGTGATCAACATGACGAGTAATATAACCCGCCATATACACTACAGAAATCAGTTTCATCACTTCAGAAACTTGAACCCGCAACCCGAAAATAGACAACCAACGCATACTGCCGTTGACTTTGATCCCAACCCCTGGAATCAAAACAATCATTAGTAACGCGATACCCCCAATAAACAAAAACTTATGCCATTTCTCCCAAATCTGAATCGGAGTTTTTATCACAATACCCGCAACTATTAATCCCAGAACAATATGTGCAAATTGCTTATAGGGATAATGAGACGTGTCATTGGCCATTTTCACGCCTAAATGCAAAGAGGCCGAAATCACCATTAAAAAACCGATAATCAGCAAACTAAAACAAGCAAACATTAATAATCCATCAACGTTTGAACGAGTTTCGATGTAGAGTAGTTTGGCTGGGTTTAACATGTCGATAACCCCAAAACCGCTTCGGCAAACTTATTGCCACGATCAGCATAACTTTTGTATTGATCCAAACTGGCACAAGCGGGTGACAATAAAACGCTATCCCCAGCCACTGCTTGTTCAGCGGCAATCGCAACCGCTTGTTTCATATTGTCAGCAAAGTAAACAGGAACACAGCCATCGATAGCTGAATTGATTAATCCAGCATCCTTACCCATCACAATCACAGCTTTAGTTTTAGCTTTAACTGCTGGCACCAACTCTTGCATATCCGCACCTTTACCATCACCACCCGCAATCAAAATCACTTTGTGCTGATAACCTTGCAATGCCGCTACGCAAGCACCGATATTGGTGGCTTTGGAGTCATTAACCCAAGACACGCCTTTAATTTCAGCGACTTTTTGCATTCGATGCGCCAAACCTTTGAATTTGGCAAGCGCTTGACACATAACGGTTAAATCCAAACCAGCTGCGTAACCTAAGGCTAAAGCGGCTAGGGCGTTAGCAATATTGTGGGTTCCTTCCAGTTTCAAGTCACGAGCATTCATCAAAATGTGTTCGCCAAACATTAGCTGATCTTGTTCACGTTGTAGATAAAAATCAGCACTTTGCTCGGTTGAAAAACTGTAAATAGTCCGCTGATCTGCTTGCATAGCCATTACTAGCGGATCATCGGCATTTAAAATCATGGCACCATCGCCGCGAAAGATACGTTGCTTTTCTTGAGCGTAGCCAACCATACCATCATGGCGGTCAAGATGATCAGGCGTGACATTAAGAACGGTTGCGGCTTTGGCGTTTAAGGCTGTGGTTCTTTCCAATTGGAAACTGGATAATTCCAGTACATATAAATCGGCATTTTGCTGGAGTAAATCTAAAGCGGGTGTACCCAAATTACCACCAATCGCGGTCTTGATACCAGCCGCTTGCCCCATATCGCCCAGCATGGTGGTAACTGTGCTTTTGCCATTGGATCCAGTAATCGCAATAATCGGTTTATCCGTCGCACAAGCGAATAAATCAATATCGCTCATGACAGTTACACCAGATTGCATTGCTTTAAAAATCGCTTGTTCGTTTAACGAAACACCGGGGCTAACTAATAAATGCGTTGCCACTTCAAATGCCGATTGATCAAAACCACCACAAAACACTGCAACATCTGGCATTTGTTCACGGAAACTGTCAATTAGCGGTGGATTACTCCGACTATCAATTACAGCAAACTTAATCTGTGTTTTCTGTAGAAACTGCGCTGCTGAATAACCAGTCGCGCCCAATCCAACAATCAATAGCCGAGCATCAGCTGGATTCAGTTTGAAATGTGTTTGCAGAGAATTAAGAAGCGCTAGGGTATCCATAGATTATCTCAGCTTTAAGGTCGATAGACCGATCAACACTAAAATCACCGAAATAATCCAAAACCTTACGATCACACGCGGCTCGGGCCAACCTTTTAATTCAAAATGATGATGAATAGGCGCCATTAAAAATACTCGTTTTTTACGCGTCTTGTACGAAGCAACCTGAATAATCACCGAAATGGTTTCCATCACAAAAATACCACCCATGATTACCAAAACAATTTCCTGTCTAACCAACACAGCAACGACGCCTAAAGCCGCCCCCAAAGCCAATGCCCCGACATCGCCCATAAAAACCATCGCGGGATAAGCGTTGAACCATAAAAAACCTAAACCAGCACCAACCAAAGCAGCACAAAATACAACTAACTCACCGGATTTTGGAATGAACGGAATTTGTAGATATTGAGAAAAATTAATATGTCCTGACAGGTAAGCAAAAATTGCCAATGCGGCCGCGATCATTACAGTTGGCATAATCGCTAAACCATCCAACCCATCGGTCAAATTGACTGCATTACTGGTACCAACGATCACAAAATAGGTCAGAACCACATAACCCCAACCTAAATTAAAAGTGACATTTTTAAAGAATGGCACGATTAGCTGAGTTTCTGCAGGCACTTGCGCTGTGTTGAATAAATAAATAGCCGCACTAGCAGCAACCACTGATTGCCAAAAATATTTAGCTTTGGCTGATAGACCATCACTATTGCCTAACAGGACCTTTTTATAATCATCGACAAAACCAATCACACCATGCGCCAAGGTGACTAATAACACTACCCAGATATAGCGATTACTCAAGTCCGCACACAATAAGGTACTAATCGCCACCGCAAATAAAATCATGCTACCACCCATGGTTGGAGTGCCTGATTTTGATAAATGGCTTTGCGGACCATCGTCACGAACGCTTTGACCAATTTTGTTACGGGTTAATTTTCTAATCACCATCGGCCCGATTATCAACGAAACGACCAGCGCGATTAACACGCCTAAAATCGCTCTAAAGGTCAGGTAATGTAAAACCCTGAATCCGCTGTCGATGTTTGATAAAAAATCTGCAAGTAAAAGTAACATTATGCTGCTCTAAAATTGTCCACCATAGCTGCCACCACATTTTCCATTTTTTGTGATCGCGAGCCTTTCACCAATAAGGTTTCCTGACCTGTGACCGCTTCATCTAAAGCGGCAATTAATTGTTGTTGGGTTTCAAAATACTGCCCGCCAAAGCCAAATGCATCGACGCTATGCCTTGCCAATTCACCGGTAGCAAATAAACGCTGCACAGGCATCGCTTTAATACTGTCGCCCATTTGTCGATGTATCTCGACGCTATCAGCGCCCAATTCACCGAATGCCCCCAATATCAACCAATTGGTTTGATTAGCATCCAACACCGTTAAAGCAGCATTAAGTGATGAAGGGTTGGCGTTGTAAGTGTCATCGATAATTAGATTGCCTTTTCTGCCGCGTAGTGGCTGCATTCTGCCGGTGACTGGTTTGACAGTTTCCAATCCCCGCTTTATGTCCTGCAAGTCAATATGAAATTGCAAAGCCGCTGCAATAGCTGCCAAAGCATTTTTTACATTGTGCTCACCAGCTAAATTCAGCTTGATGGTTAAACCTTCACACCCAACAGTTTTTAAATCAAACTCCGTCACGTAACCATTGCTTCGCAGTTCAGTACTAATGTTTTCTGCTCGCAAATCTGCTTGCTCACTAAAGCCAAAAGCAACTTTTTTGCGCGATTTAGCCAAATCACACCAAAAATCATAAAACTCATCATCTCGATTAATCACCGCCACACCATCAGTGGCGAGAGTTTCAATAATTTCACCCTTGGTTTTTGCTACACCATGAATGTCACCAAAACCTTCAATATGTGCAGCACCGACATTGGTAATCACACTCACCTGCGGTTGGGCGTATTGGCTGGTATAAGCAATTTCGCCCGGATGGTTAGCACCCATTTCAATTACTGCATAACGATGATTGGCATTCAGCTTTAATAAGGTTAAAGGCACACCTATATCGTTATTGAGATTGCCTTGAGTAAACAGCGTTTCACCTTGAGTAGCTAAAATAGCTGCTATCATTTCTTTAACTGTAGTTTTGCCGTTACTTCCAGTCACACCAACTACTTTCACCGGTAATTGCTTACGCCAAAATCCAGCCAATTCAGCTAAAGCCAATCGACTGTCTTTAACAACAATTTGTGGTAAATTGATGTTGATGTGTTGCTCGACCAAAATGGCAATAGCTCCGGCTTGTTGGGCTTTATCAACAAAATCGTGACCATCAAACTGCTTACCCTTAATAGCGATATACAGATCACTGGCCTGCAATGTACGGGTATCGATACCAACACCATTGACGGCAACATCAGCACCGATTAACTCGCCTTGAACAGCTGTTACGATGTCACTTAATTGCAGTTTCACTGTTGCCCCCAAGTTGCTAAAGCTTGTTCAACAATTTTTTGATCATTAAACGGCCATCTAACACCGCTGATTTCTTGATAATCCTCATGTCCTTTACCAGCTATCACAACACAATCGCCTTTATTTGCTTGTCGAATCGCAGTGGTTATCGCTGCGGCTCTATCATTAATCACGGTAATTTTGTCAGTCTGGCAACCCGCCAAAATTTGTTCAATAATTTCATTAGCAACTTCATTACGTGGATTGTCATCAGTAATAATGATCCGATCAGCCCATGTTTCAGCAATTCGACCCATTTCTGGCCGTTTACCTTGATCACGATTCCCGCCACAGCCAAATACCACTAATAACTGCCGATCATTTTTGGCTACTTTCAGTACTTTTTCCAAAGCATCAGGCGTATGGGCGTAATCAACTAAAACTGTCGGTTTATCACCACCACCAAATTTTTCCATCCGCCCAGTAATCGCTTTTAACTTCCCTAGACTTGCTATTGCTGGTTGTAAAGGTACCTTCATCGCTAATAGAACTGCCAATACTGCCAAAACGTTTTCGAGATTAAATGCACCAATAATTGGCGTATGAACTAATGATGTTATCTGACCAAGCCGGACATCGAAATCAATACCGCTATTGCTATAGCGAATGTTCTCGGCAATCAGACTTTGAGCATTTGTCAGACTTTTGCCTTGAGTGCTAAACGTCCAACAACTAACAGCATCATCTAAAACTTGCAAAACGTTAGTAGCGTTAGCATCGTCCAAATTAACCACAGCAAATTGCAAACTGGGCAATTTAAACAAAGCTAATTTGGCTTTCAGGTACTCATCCATGCTGCCGTGATAGTCCAAGTGATCACGACTGATATTGGTAAATACTGCACCAGTAAACTCAACCCCATTAACCCGTCCTTGCTGCAAACCATGAGAAGACACTTCCATGGCAACTGCCTGTAAATTCTGTTGTACAAACTGATACAGTATTGTTTGGATTGCCAAGGCATCCGGCGTAGTATTAGCAGAAGGTAACAAATGCCCCAAAGCCCCCCAGCCCAATGTACCAATCACTCCGCAATCCGGTAATACTTGCGCGATTAACTGACTACAAGTGGTTTTGCCATTAGTCCCGGTAATACCAATTACAGCCAATTTTTCTGATGGCTCGCCATAAAATTTGGCAGCTATCGTTCCCAACACTTCTGCCAATTGCGGAACTGCAATGAGTTCAACATCTATTTCTGGCAGTTCAACAATACCTTCTGGCTCGTAAATAACTGCAACAGCGCCTTGTTTAACCGCTTGTATTGCATACTCAAGCCCGTGTTGCTGCACACCCTTTAAAGCAATGAACACATCTCCCACATTGATACGGCGACTATCCAGTGCTAAACCGGAAATCGCTATATCGCGATCAATATTCACTATGCCTTTAAGCAATTCGGTTAATGTCATTGCCGACTCAATAACAAATGTGTGTTTTCAACACCATCAGGCTCGACACCATAAATCCTCAATGCGCCAGCCATCACTTTAGAAAACGCAGGCGCAGCAACTAAACCACCGTAATACTGACCTGAACTGGGGTCGTCGACCATAATCGCGATTATGAATCGCGGATTACTCGCCGGCGCTAAACCAACAAATACTGAAAAATACTTATCTTCGGTATAACCACCGACACCGGCTTTTCTCACTGTGCCGGTTTTACCAGCCACCCGATAACCTTCAACTCGAGCTTGATAAGCGGTGCCTTCTTTGCTGATTACACGTTCCAACATTTCTCTGACTTTTTTAGCCGTTTCAGGCTTAAAGACTCGCTGAGCATCAGGGTCTTCATCGCGCTTTAGCAAAGTCACTGAATGTATAACGCCATCATCTGCCAAAGCAGTCCAGGCCCGAGCTAACTGCAATACCGATGTCGATACCCCGTAGCCATAAGACAAAGTTGCCTGATCAAACTCATGCCAACCTTGATAATCCAGCAAAGAACCACTTGCTTCGCCAGGAAAACCCACTCCAGCAGAAGTACCAAAACCTAATTTACTATACACATTCCAAAAATATTCAGGCGGCATGGCCATACCAATTTTCACCACGCCAATATTGCTAGACTTCTGCAATACATGCGCTAAATCCAAGGTGCCATAATTGTGAACATCTTTAACAACATGACTACCAAATTGGTAAACACCGTGGGTTTCAATCATCACATTGGGATCGACATAACCGCCATCCAAGGCAGCCGCAACTACAAAAGGCTTAACCGTTGAACCTGGCTCAAAACTATCGACCATAGCCCGGTTGCGATAACGACTACTATTTAATTCTTTGCGATTGTTCGGATTAAAAGCAGGCTGAGTAACCGCCGCCAAAACATCACCATTTTTGGCATCCAGAACCACTAAAGAAGCAGAATGCGCTTTATTTTCAATCAACACATTTTGCAATTCTCTATAAGCTAAATATTGAATCCGCTGATCAATGGTTAATACCAAATCACGACCAGCCTCAGCTTCCTCAATATTTTCAACATCCTTGATAACATGGCCTTTACCATCTTTAATCACCCGTTTTTTGCCGATTTTGCCTCGCAAAATATGCTCATAACCATGCTCCATGCCTTCTTGACCAATATCATCAATATTGGTAAATCCCAGTAAATGACCAGATACAGCACCTGCCGGATAATAACGTTTAAATTCTTTTTCAAAATAAACGCCAGTAATTTCCAGCGCTTTGACTTTCTCAGCAATTGCCGGATTAATTTGACGTTTTAAATACATAAAACGCTTGTCGGCTTCTTTTGCTAAAGTTGCTCTTAACTCTTTTTCTGGTGTAGACAAAATCTTTGCCATTTGGCCAATTTTTTCTGAGTCTGAATCCTTCAATTGTCGAGGATTGACCCAAATTGACTGCACCGGCGTACTAATCGCCAATGGCTCACCGTTCCTGTCTTTAATCTGCCCACGATAAGCCGGCACAGGTACCACCCCAACATGCTGCATATCGCCTTTATCTTGCAAAAAATCTTTATTGAAAATTTGCAAATAAACCGCTCGCACCACCAAACCTGACATGGCAAGCATCATAATTCCCAGTAACGCTTTTCGTCTGGTTGCAAACTCAGGGGTGTACTTGCCCCCCCCTCTATTAGAT
>JBEGMT010000063.1:0-5040 GCA_041182925.1 Pseudomonadota bacterium
GCGTCGGGGGCTGCATTCCCACGCGGAGCGTGGGAACGATAGGAAATGGCTTTGACAGGGAGCTTAACAGCGAGTCGATTAAACTGAATTAGTATCGTCAGCACTAGCGAAATTAAAAAACACTTGCCTAAACTGTTTTTGTGGAAAAAACACCTGAAAATCATCCGCAACATGATAGTTAAAAATAATCGACTCTTGCGCTTGATATTTTAATAAGCTTAATAACTCCTCCAGCGCTTGTTTTACCTGAATAGTTTGCGATGACACCGTGCTACTTCTTGCCGAAGCCAACAAATCATTCAGATTACGGGTTAGTCGTTGTACCTCTTGATAAACCAATTGCAAGCGTTCCGCTAAGTCGCGGTCTTGACATTCTTGCAGCATGTTTTCTAAAGCTAACTGAATGCTCGCCAGCGGGTTGCGTAATTCATGGGCGGTGCTGGCGGCGAGTTCGGCCAAAGCGGCAAAACGCTCGGCTTTGGCTAATTGCTGACTTTGTTCCAGCAATGCGTGGCTGGTTTGTCGAACTCTTAATTCCAAAGCCGAGGTGTAATTAAGATGTGCTTGTTCGAGTTCAAGCAGACGCGAAACCAAGTGGTTGTAACGGTCGAAGAGATCATGCAGCAAAGGGTCGGAGGTTTGCCGTTCAATGGGCTTCATATCGCCTTCAGCGAGGCCCGATAGCAAGTCTTTCAGTGAATCCAAAGGCTCGGAAACATTGGTTTTGAAGAAATAACGACTAATGCCGAATAACAGCAAAGGCAAAATAATCGCTAATTGCAGTTCCAAACGGCCATCATCCTCGACACTAATCAACAGTTTCTCTTCTTCTTGGGCTTGCTTATCCAGCACTTGCCGGATTAGTTCCAAAGCTTTGGTCAATTGCTGTTGATCACCTTCAATCGCTTTAGCAAACACATCCTGCAAATTGCGTAAATCAGCGGCAACTTCAAAAGTATGGTTACTATGGCTTTGTAGGGTTTCAACCAACTGAGCTTCAATCTCGGCAATTTGGCTTTTATCGGCATCAGTCGTGCCTTTATGGGCCGAGAGTTTTAATTGCAGATTTAGCAACTCGAAAATAGTTTCTTCCAAATGCCGACCTTGGCCGATGTCGGTTTCGATGGTGTGCAGGCGTTGATTATTCATCCAAGTCAAACGGCCAATCGCCACTAATTCGCCGATGACTAATAAGCCAAGCGAAATGGTAACAAAGATGACCGGGCGGAATAGTAACTGGCGTAAGGTGGGTTTGGATTTCATAGTGGCAAGAAAAGTCAGTGCTTAATGTCTTCAAGTTTCAAAGCACTTCAAAGTAGCAATAAACAAGGCAGACGGAGTGACAAACCCCGACTGGCGATGGGTGGGAACGATAAATTACGATGGGAAAAATGACTTTAATACCAGTGACATAACACCGGCAATCAATATACCTAACATCCATCGATTCAATTTTAATTCACCATCAAGGCGTTCAAAACGTACATCAATGTCACGACGCAATTCGCTAATATCACGTTTAGTCACCAAGTCTGATTGGCCTTGTGCTTTTTCAAATCCTGTGGTTCTAAGTTTGCGTACAAATTTATGTGTGTCAAAAGTAATTGCAGTCATAGTGTTAAATCCTTGCCTTAAATTTGCTGCAACTTTACCACGCTTAATAGACGCCAGAAACTTCGGCTAATTTTTCAACCGGAGTAACGAAACGCCTCAAACAGCGGTAAATCGCACCCCGAAAGCCAAGCGTGGGAACGATAAAGTTTCAGGCATAAAAAAACCGCCTAGACCTTGGGGGGAGAGGCGGTTTTAAAAAGGTTGAGGCATCCTTGCCTCTAAGCATAATGCTTATCGTTAGTAGTTAAACTGCAACTGAGTACGGATCATGTCGCCAGAGGCTTGTTTTAAGAAGTCTTCTTTTGTAATGTCTGCTACGTTGGTACGACTCATAGTTGAGTAAGCCACGGTTAGCTCTAAAGCTTTGTTGATTTGGTATTCAACACCGGCTTCGACTTCGTCTACTTGTACTCTAGGCGCATTAGCAGCGGCTTTCCAAGCACCGTCATAAGTTTGCCATTTTACGTAAGGGAACATGGTGCCTTTGGTGCCAAATACTTCATCAATTTTGTACATGGCTTGTACATAACCGCCTGATAAGTTTTGTCTTTCAATTTTATTAGCGGTTGGGTTAAGCGTTGAGCCTGCACCCCAGTTCCACTCAGCTTGTAAGCCAAATGGTTGTGGAAATAAAATGGCGTGAACGGCAACTCTATCTTCACTATTATCTTTTGAAGTTGAAGTGGTGGCGGTTTTTAACTGTTTCGTGCCATTGTAATAGCAAGGGACTTCTTTATATTTTTGTCCATTTGGAAGTGTGGTTCCTGATACTGTTAAACCATCACAGGCAGTGGCTGACTTATTAAAACGGCCAGAGATAGCATCAGCACCAATTTCAACAACTTGACCACGTAAGGCTCTGTTCATGAAACCTAAATCAAACGGATAAGTCGAGTGCGCTGCAACATACAGGTTGTCATTCGCTTCGGCTTTGTTAACCGATTGACCGTTATAAACACCCACACCTAACACCCCGTAATCACCTGAGGTTTTTAAGCCTTTTTTGCTTAAATCTTTCCAGATTTTTTGCACATCGGTCGGAGTCCAGTAGGCAAATAAGCCTAAGTCACGTTCGCTTGGTACCGCACTGTTCAAAGCATCATCACGATCTAATGCTATACGATTTTGTGAAGATTGTAAGTTTTCCCAACCAAAGGGTACTTTGGATTGACCGGCACGGATCCGGTATTCGTGGGCTTTGTCAAACGAAAGGTCAGCGTAGGCATCGCGTAATTGCGCAAAGTGCAAATCACCGTTGGTGGTTGCAAAGTCAGGTTGTAGATACAAAGAGATGTAATCATTCATATCGCCTGAAAAGACTAAACGAACTCGGCGTAATGAAAAGCTGCTGTTATCACCAATCGAGCCGTCGCCAACCGATTTCAGTTGTGGGTCACCTGCAATATCATCGCCTGATAATTTTTGGTTGTAACGTAATTGGGTATAACCACGTACAGCGATTTTGTTAAACCATTTTTCGGCGTTTTTATCTTTTTCTTCGCGAGTAGCGACAACGTGTTCTTCAAGGGCTTTTAACTCATTGGTTTTGAGTTCTAAGTCTTGTTTAATTTCATTGATTTCAGTTTTGGTCGCTACCTCAGCTTTATTAACCGCTTCGGCTTTTTTGACTTGTTGCTCTTCAACTTTTTCAAACGAACCTAATTTGGTGCGGCCTTTGCCGGGTTCAGCGAAAATTTGTTGGGTTTTTGTATCTACATACAAATCCAGCGCGATTGCGTCAGCCGCAAAGCCTGCACCGATAACCGAGGCCATCGCTAAGCTTAGTTTGGTTAGCTTCATATTGTCTCCAAAGTGTTTTTAATTAATTCGTAATCAAGCGCTAAAGCGCGGTAGACGACCTTGTCTGATTTCACTCACATTTGTGCGTTTGCCCTTGAGTTGGCGCGAATTGTAGGGGGGGAATATGACAGCTTTGTGACAAAACCAGATTTATCCAACATTTTCGTTGCTGATTGGCGACAAAATTTGTTTTTAATCATCCTAATGTTGGTTTTTTGGATTTATCAGCCTGTAGGGCGGTTCCGCGAAAGCGAACCGCCAAGGCTTTAAAGCCTATGATGGATTACTTTCGCGAATCCACCCTGCATGGCACTGCCATTAAGTTAAGCGATTGTAGGGGCGAATTTATTCGCCTTTGGGCTCTAATCAAGGCCCACAGGTCTAATAAATTCGACCCTAAATTTTGTCTGTTTCCTTAACTTAATGGCAGTGACCCTACATGGGGTAATGGTTTTGCTTTGGGCGAATTAGCGGTTTTGAGAAATTGTCGATCTATCAAGCATGGTAAACTTGGCTTCTAAATTAAAGTAGGAGTAACAATAATGGCTGCTGTTCCATTTGATACCCTTAAATATGTGGAACGGCTAGAAAAAGCCGGTATTCCCCGTGAGCAGGCCAAAGCAGAAGCGGAGGCGCTGGCGGAAGTGTTGTCTTCTGGGGTTCAGGATTTGGTTACTAATGAACGATTGGAGTCTCGTCTTTCAGCGCAGACTGCTGAAATCATTAAGTGGGTTGCTGGGTTGCTGATTGCACAAGCGGCTTTGGTTGCTGCATTGGTCAAGCTGATTTAATGATCGTTTTTGTTGGTTAAACTTTTTTAAAATCGGCGATCAATTAAATGATGAAGGATTACCGGATTGGATGACCACTACCGAAATGAGGCAAGCCATGAGTACATTAAGCCAGTTTTCAGACAAAGAAAAAGACTACCACGCCTATCAAGCCCGACAAAATTACCTGCGCCAGCAAAGGACTATTCAGGGTGAACGGGATGAATTTAAGCAAAAATGGGATGCCGAGCGTCGAGCCAAGGAAGATGCGCTGGCCGAAATTGAGCGGTTAAAGGCTTTGTTGGAAAACAATAGTTGCGATTAACCCATATCAAGGCAAGAAGGGGGAATCGCCTATTTTACGGTTTTGATGTTTTACAATAGCTGACCTATTCCTTTTAGCTTTCAAAACTCAATCATGTTCGATAGCAGAACTTATCTAAATGTCCCGTTTGCCGAAAAAGATGCAGCCAAAGCATTGGGCGCGCGTTGGGATCCGGCTAATAAAAAATGGTATATCGCTGCTGATAAAGACCCAGCACCGTTTGCAAAATGGCAGATGCAAGCCGGTGTGGTTGTGAATCAAGTTAAACCGGTAACCAATAATCCAGCGACTGGTGTTATGACTTATCCCCAACAGCCTGATTTTGTGGCGTATAACGGCGAGTTACCGCCGTGGGCTTAAAGTATTTGGCCGGTTATTCGCCGATAGTGGTTGAAAAAATCCAGGCTTTAATTGATAACGGTCAGTTAGCGGCGTATATACAAAAAAAATATCCTCAACTTCACCAAGTCAAAACTGACAAGGCTTTGTATGAGTTTGTGTTGACAGTTAAAAACCGTTATTTGCGCCAAT
>JBEGMT010000064.1:0-3909 GCA_041182925.1 Pseudomonadota bacterium
AGCTAACACCAAGGGCTGGCGCTGGTTATGCAGCACAACTTCCCGCACTAAGTTGTAATCACTGGCGGGTTGCTCAAGTAATCGCGATTCATCAATAAACCCACGTCGCCAGCCTTGAAACAATACCGATACTGCAAAATGTTCACCGTGAATTGCTCGCAAGCGTTTGGTTAAGGAGCCGGTTTCTTGTAGCCAAGATTGAAGTTCGGCTGTTAATTGACGTTGTAAACCAAAGTCGTGCGCGTGCCAGCGTGGGGCTTGGTTAAAGAGGAAACTGTTGTTTGGCAAGGACTTGTCTCAGTTAGAAAAGTTAGCGGTTGCCAACGTAAGGATTATTGAGCATTTCTTCGCCAAAAGTCGACATCGGGCCGTGTCCTGGCACAAAAGCAACCTCAGCGCCTAAAGGCCATAGCTTGTTTTTAATCGAATTGATTAAGGTTTGGTGATCGCCTTTAGGAAAATCAGTGCGGCCAATTGAGCCTTTGAATAATACATCGCCAACCCAAGCCACTTTTGCACTTGCACTGAAATACACCACATGACCGGGTGTGTGGCCAGGGCAGTGAATCACTTGTAATACTTCATCGCCGACTTTAACTGTATCACCATCGTTTAACCAACGGTCTGGAGTAAAACTGTCGCTGTGTGGAAAGTCAAAGACGCGAATTTGTTCGGGCAGGTTTTGTATCCAAAAATCATCGGCTTGGTGTGGGCCGATAATCGGTAAAGCGAGTTTTTCAGCCAATTCAGCAACGCCGCCAACATGATCTAAATGGCCGTGGGTGACTAAAATCGATTCTAGGTCTACGCCTTCCTGTTTGACTACTGCTAATAACAGCTCAATATCGCCACCGGGATCAATCAAAGCCGCTTTGTTGGTTTGTTGGCAAATCAACAGGCTACAGTTTTGTTGATAAGAGGTGACGGGAATAATGCGATATTTCATAGCAAGTGCGATTGGCGCCTAAATTATCGATAGTATATCGTTTTGAACCGTCATTGGTTTTTAGACCGTTAATTTAAGTGGCTTTTCTTAAAGTCAAGCCCGGTCGGTGATACAATAAAACCTTTAGGATTCTTTGATTTGCAACCATGATGCTATCTTTTCGTTCACCTGTTAGTTTCTTAATTGGCCTGTTGTTCGCTGTGACTGTTCAGTCCAGTTTCGCTGCAAGCCCCATCTTTACACCGGCCGCACCGAGTGTCGCTGCCAGCAGCTATTTATTAATGGATTTTAATAGCGGTCGTATATTAGCCGAAAAAGATCCTGATAAGCGTGTTGCGCCGGCCAGTTTAACTAAAATCATGACAGTCTATGTGGTGTTCAGAGAGTTAAAGGCCGGACACTTGGCTTTAGACGAAAAAGTCACTATTAGTCAGAATGCTTGGGAAACCGGTGGCTCGAAAATGTTTGTCGAAGTTAACAAACAAGTACCGATTGAGGATTTACTGCAAGGTGTAGTGATTCAGTCTGGTAACGATGCTAGTGTCGCTTTGGCTGAACATGTTGCTGGTAGCGAGCAAACTTTCGCCACCATGATGAACGAACAGGCCGCTCGTTTAGGCATGACCAATACCCATTTTGAAAACAGCATGGGCTTACCGACTGAAAATCATTATTCCAGTGCCAGAGATTTAGCAATTTTGGCGCAAGCCTTGATCAAAGAATTTCCTGAATATTACCGTTGGGATTCGCAAAAAGAGTTCACTTACAACGGTATTACCCAACAAAATCGTAACCAATTACTATGGCGAGACCCATCAGTTGATGGCATTAAAACCGGTTTTACCGATGATGCTGGCTACTGCATGGTCGCATCGGCTAAGCGTGAAGATATGCGTTTGATTTCAGTGGTCATGGGTACCGCGTCAGCCAATGCTAGAGCCAATGAAAGCCAATCATTGTTAAATTATGGCTTCCGTTTTTTTGAGACTCATCGTTTATACGAAGGCGGCCAAGTATTAACCGAAGCGAAGGTCAGAAAAGGCGAAACCTCTAAACTTCAAGTTGGTTTAGCCGAAGATGTATACGCCACTGCGCCGCGCAAACATTTCAGTGAATTAAAAGCTGAAACGCAGTTAGATAAAGCCATCGTTGCCCCTATTAACAAAGGCGATACTGTGGGTAATTTAGTGGTTACACTAGAAGGGCAGACTATTTTGAGCAAACCTTTGGTAGCAATGGATTCTATTGCTCAAGGTGGCTTATTCCGCCGTTTATATGATGCTGCAATGGGGTTATTGGAGAAATAATGTCTGACAAAGTTTATTTGAATGGCGAATATTTGCCATTGTCCGAAGCGAAAGTTTCGGTCCTTGATCGTGGTTTTTTATTTGGTGATGGCGTTTATGAAGTGATTCCTGCCTATGCCGGACGCTTGTTTAGATTAGAAGATCACATCGTTAGATTAAACAACAGCTTAGCTGGGATTCGTTTGCCGCTGTCTTATAGCGTTGCTGAATGGCAAGCGATTTTCCAGCCGATGCTCGATAGCAGCAAAGATCAATATATTTATCTGCAAATTACCCGTGGCTATGCCGCAAAACGCGATCATGGTTTTCCAGAACAAATTTTGCCAACTGTATTTGCGATGTGTTCAGAAATTAAACCGTTTGCGGG
Organism: Pseudomonadota bacterium; assembly: GCA_041182925.1. Lineage (GTDB taxonomy): Bacteria > Pseudomonadota > Gammaproteobacteria > Methylococcales > Methylomonadaceae > Methylomonas. The sequence continues at coordinate 2,621 of JBEGMT010000064.1, forward strand.
TCGTGTTAACGGCATTAAAGCGGTGACACTTGATGACACGCGTTGGCAAATGTGCAACATCAAAGCGATTACTTTATTGGCTAATATTTTGTTACGCCAAGAAGCCTTAGATACGGATTGCGCTGAAGCCTTGTTGGTGAAAGACGGCTATGTGACCGAAGGCGCTGCCAGTAATTTATTTGCGGTGATTAATGGGGTGTTAGTTACGCCTGCTAAAAATCACGAAATTTTACCGGGCATTACCCGCGATGTAATTTTGGAATTAGCCGCGGCCAATCATGTCGCTTATCGTGAAGATGTGATTAGTCTTGAACAACTCAAAGCCGCTAGTGAAGTCTGGGTGACCAGTTCTACTCGGGAAATTGTGCCGGTGATTGAGTTGGACGGTGTTGCGGTTGGTGAAGGCAAGCCAGGCCCAGTTTGGCATACGGTTGATAATTTATTACAAACCTATAAAAAATCCTTGTCATGAGCGAAGTCGAATCTGAATCATTATTGCAATTTCCTTGCGAGTTTTCGATTAAGGCAATGGGCAAACACAGTGAAAACTTTGATTTAGTGGTAGTCGAAATCGTCCGTCGTCATGTCGATGATATTCGTGAAGGCGCGGTTACTACCCGTGCCAGCAATGGTGGTAAATATTTATCAGTGACCGTAACCATCGAAGCCACCAGTCGTCAACAATTGGATGCGATCTATCAAGGATTGACCGATCATCCTGATGTATTGATGGCGCTTTAGTTGCTTGTGAAATCCGCTACCGAACTACGCCAACTAGGTTTGCAAGACTATGTTGGCGTTTGGCAGCAAATGCAGCAATTTACCGCTTCACGCACCGCTGAAACGCCTGATCAAATCTGGATTACCGAACATGCGCCGGTTTATACGCTGGGCTTGAATGGCAAGCGTGAACATCTGTTAACCGCTAGCGAAATTCCTGTCGTCGATACCGATAGAGGTGGGCAAATTACCTATCATGGGCCCGGCCAAGTGGTTATTTACCTGTTAGCAGATTTAAAACGCTTAGGTTTTGGTCCAAGGCAAATGGTATCGATTTTAGAAAATGCCGTGATTTACAGCCTAAGACAATACGGCATCAAAGCCCAAGCCAATCCGAAAGCGCCTGGAGTTTATGTCAATGCTCAAAAAATCGCCTCATTAGGTTTACGAATCAAAGGCGGTTGTTGTTATCACGGTCTTAGCATCAACAATCAAATGGATTTAAGCCCGTTTACCCAAATCAATCCCTGCGGCTATGCTGGCTTACAAGTCACACAGTTGGCTGATTT
>JBEGMT010000065.1:0-4489 GCA_041182925.1 Pseudomonadota bacterium
ATTTTATTACAATCAAAAACAACTCAATAAAATTAACATAAAGAATTTAATAGTTAAAGATCAACAACAAGATTTTATTGATTATATAAAAACAGCAGAATCTAGGCATTTTAATTGTGATGATAATACCATTGAATTACAAGGTATACGTCAAGATGGTAGTTTAGTTCCTTTAGATATTTCTATTGCAAAATTTTATTTAGATGATGAATGTTATTTAAGTGCCATAGTTAAAGATATTAGTTCTAGGAAATTACGTGAAAAACGTGACCAGGAACATTTAGATGAATTAGCTCATGTAACTCGCCTAGGTTTAATGGGAGAGATGGCCTCTGGCATTGCTCATGAAGTCAATCAGCCCTTAAGTGCTATTGTTAACTACACTCAAGCCTGTTTAAATCTACTGGAACAAACTGATTTCGATAGAGCCTTGCTTGAAGAAGTATTAGTTAAAACTAATCAACAAGCTTTAAGAGCAGGACAGATTATTCACAGAATGCGTGAATTTGTTAAATCCAAAAAACAACAAATTTCTAAAGTAGCAATTAATGATTTAATTGATGACGCCATAGCGTTATGCGACACCTATTTCAAACAAGATAGTATTCAGTTAAAAATGTTACTTTCTGAGGATATTCCAGAAATTGAAATTGATAAGGTGCAAATCGAACAAGTTATTTTAAATTTAATCAGAAATAGTATCGACGCATTGATTGGCTTACCCATATCATATCCAAGACAAATCAGCATTGAAACCACCCTCAATAGTTATCAGGATTTAGAAGTCAGGATTAAAGATAATGGCCCAGGTATTGATACCGAACAACAAAAGAACATTTTAACACCTTTCTATACAACAAAACCTGATGGCATGGGCATGGGTTTATCGATTTGTCGCTCAATTGTTGAAGCACATGATGGAAATCTACGTTTTAACAGTCAGCCAGATAAAGGCACGACTTTTTATTTCACTTTACCTATCAGGAAACGTAATAATGGCTTTTAGTAACCATAACGCGACAATTTATTTAGTTGACGATGATTTTTCGATTCGCGATTCTTTAAAAATATTAATTCAATCCAAAGGCTGGTCAGTCAATTGTTTTGAATCTGCCGAAGCTTTTTTGGCTAATTACAATCCATCTCTACCCGGTTGTTTGATTTTGGATGTAAGGATGCCTTTGATGAGTGGTCTGGATTTACAAGAAACCTTGGTAAATAAAGGCATTTCTATTCCGATCATTTTTATCAGCGGTAATTCGGAAATTGCCGACTCAGCCAAAGCTTTCCGCGCAGGTGCTTTGGATTTTTTTGAAAAACCTTTTGAAAATCAGTTGTTATTGGATCGGATTGTTGAAGCGGTGACAAAAGATATGAGTGATCGCGATAGCATGGCTGAAAAAAACAAAGTGAGACAATGCTATAACAGCTTAACCAGCCGTGAAAAAGAAGTGCTACAATTAGTGGCGAGTAGTTATTCCACTAAAGAGGCAGCCAGAGTGCTCGATATTAGTCATCGGACTATTGATGCTCATCGTGCTCGAGTCATGGAAAAAATGCAGGCAAACAATCTAGCCTCTTTAGTGGCGATGGTCATGAACTGTGATTTACTAAAAAACCAGCCGACAAAATCATTAAACGGATGAACTCAGTTTTCTATCCCGACCCATTCAACTAGACATCAGCGTCACGGCCATTAATTACTGATGTTAGGTAGTAGCTTGTTTCCCCCGTCTGCCACGCCGAGCAACAAAGCTTTTGCTGAGAACTGCCCATTAGGGCGAGAAACACGGATGTTTTTCGTGAAACTGCCATCTAAATAAGCCTCGCAACGCGAATCCTTTTTATCGACAACTAAAAAATGCGCTCAATACTGAGAGCGTTGCTTAACATCAGTTAATTATTTTCCTTTGGGCAACAGATTGAAGGGCGTTATTTATAATCGCTCTACCCCCCTCTTTCCAAAAAGAGGGGTAATAAGAGTGGATACTTATTGAAGTGTACTATTTTTTACTCACATAAGGCACATCAAACCGGAATGGTATGGTGAGATTTAAAAAATATTTTGGCGAGGTATCAGTTAGGCCTATACCCCCTAGCACTGAGAAAAAGAAATTGCGGCCTATAGTCGATGATGCGCCAACTGTAAAAGCGCTGGCTAAGGTATTACTACCAGGTAAGGTAACTTGGTTGATTTTAGATTCCATCGAATAAGTTTGTTGCAAACCTAAACTTAACGAGGTTTTAGGACTGGCGGCCAAATTAGTCCCTATGGCCAAACTTACTTGGTCGCCGGGTTCGATACCGTATTTTTTGAAGGTTTTTTGATAACCAATTCTGGCTGTAAAAGCCAAAGGGTCTTGACGCTTCAATGCGGTAATTGAGGCATTGACCGAGCTAAAACCGCCTCCCATGGCGATTCCGTTACTCGAAAAATCGCCACTTGGAATATCCCACGCAACCCGACCTATCAAATCCGGTTGCCAACCTTTTTCATGCAGCAGAGTTTTAGCCAAACCAACATTGATATTGGATAAACCACTAGCATCATGAGTAATGGCATTAGCTGTAATGCCATTACTACCCACCACTGATTGATTAGCTAGTTTGTAAGGCAATCGCAATTCTGCTTGAGCCTCAAACGGCAAGCCCACGAGTAAATTAGCGCCCATGTCCAAATCATTGCGTCGGATATTGGCATTAGCTGTCAATAAATCGGAGTTATCTAGGTACAAGAAAGGTTCTTTACTCTCGCGACGAGAGTAATTCATAAATGGCTGAATTTCCGCCTGTCCACTCGGTAATAGCAAGGCCCCAGTTTGAACCAAAGTGCGCTCTAAAGCCCGCTGTGCGGCATCTTCATCAACTTCAAAGTTACTCATCGTTGGTTTGCCGTTTCCGGTTTGGGGTTTAGGTGTATCAGGTTTAGCAGGAGTCACTGGCATTGGAGCCGATCCTGTGGTTGTGACGGTTGAAGCTGTTGGACTAACGGCTGCAATTTGCGTTTTTTCCAGTTTTTCTAAGCGATTCATCAGCTTTTCTATCATCTGGTCACGCTCAGCCATTTTTTGTAATAGCTGTTGGTTCAACTGATTATCATTGCTTTGATTTTGGCTAAGTCCACTTAAAGAACTGCAACCGGAAATCATCAGTCCAGAGCCTAAACCTAACGCTAAGACACAGGATTTTTTTTTCCAGCTTTGAGCAGACATAGTGCTTGGTAGCTCGATTAAATATTGTTTGGCCATAACTCACCTATCGGGTCATGAAAAATTCATTGCTATTGGGTATTAATTGATTAGGCGGTGTTAAGTCATCGTTGCGGGCAACGACAAAACCGACTTTGCCAATTTGGGGAAAATCGATGCGAAGATCTTCAAATTCTTCGGCGAGTAGGGTTTTATTACCCCACGCAGGGTCTGCGAGTAATACTCGATTGCCTAACATGCCTCGAAACACCACAAAATGGTTATAACCAAACACATTGATAGGAACGATAATCGGCGCTTTGGCCAGTAAGTCTTCAAAACTTAATTTGCCATAACCGATGCCTTTATAGCCGCGTGCTTCTACATAGCGTTTTAAATCGAATAATGAAAAACCTTGCCTAATATTAACTAACTGTGGATTATTAATATATTCAGGACGGTTCATTAAAGCATTGGCTACTTCTTTTTCAGTGACATAATCGCCATGTTGAAAATTTAATAAGGTAGCAAGAGTTGCAGCACCACAACTCAAATCCCATTGCTGAATAATGACATTTTTGTGCCGATTTTCCAAAATAGAGCTTACAGAATTAGTATCGGCATAATTTGATTGGCTAATCAAAGATAGACCAATCATGATAAATACATTGAATTTAATATTGCTTCGATGAAATAAGGCTGCTGTCTTAATCATGGCAAAATAAATCATGGCATCTCCATTAATTTGTTTGCTTGATTTGCCAATATGGCAAAAGAAAACGCTCTGTACTTAAAATAAGCACAGAGCGAAATCCAAACCATCAACCCTAATTAGATTCAAGTCTAATTAGAATATGAGTTTGACTAAATCCAGCTTAGAACAAGCTAGAAGAAGCAGAAGCACCGCTAGAAGCTAATGCACCATTAACCACTAAGTTCACTGGGTTGAAGGTAGATACAGCCAGTGAACCGCTGCTAGCAGTCGCAACTACTGAGTGCAAAATAACAGGGTCAACAATGACACCTGTAGTTGAGCCAGTAAGACCCAATTGGTTAGAAATAGCATCAGCGCCAGCGCCAGCCATTGCTAAACCAGAGTAGCTGTAAGCACCAGCACTAACGTTATCTAAGTCAGTAGCTGATAAAGTCACTGGTTGAGCACTAGCAACACCAGCAGCCAAAAATAATGCACCTGTCAAAATACGAGTGATATTTTTCATCTTAATTCTCCAATATATTAAAAATTAGCTGCGGGATTAAAACGCAAAGCCAGTTGACAGTGACAATGACTGTGAATGGTC
>JBEGMT010000066.1:0-4253 GCA_041182925.1 Pseudomonadota bacterium
CCTGTAAAGAGCTTGAAGCTTATACCTTTACCGACGCCAAAGTTCAGCAACAATTGTCTGGATACTTGTTACTGCAAGCTGATGTCACCGAAAACAATGAAGATGATAAAGCCTTGCTAAAACGCTTTAACCTAGTCGGGCCACCGGGGATTATGTTTTACGGTACCGATGGCCAAGAAAAAACCGCTAATCGGGTGATTGGTTATCAAGATCCCGCTAAGTTTTTGAGCACTTTGCAGCAGTTGTAAAACTCTATCGTTCCCACGCTATGCGTCACTGCCATTAAGTTAAGCCGTTCGCTGAACACGGTGGAGCGGCTAGTCATGGGTAGGCCGGAATAAGCGCAGCGTTTCCGGCGAGGGCGGTCGCGGTTTTGAAGCGCTTTGCCCGAAACGCTATGCTTATTCGGACCTACGTTTTTGTCGGTGTTTTCATCATTCCTATGTGTAACGCCTTAACTTAATGGCAGTGGACGCTCTGCGTAGGAACGATGGCTTTTAGCCAATCAAGCTTGCATAACAATTTAAAAAAACCTTTGGAGTAATTAATGAGCCTAAACGAGTTCCTAACCCGTGTTAAAAACAACCAAGCCGTCGATTTTAAAGAAACCATCGACGTCATTAGCCAACATTACGACTATCAACCTACCACCTTTAGCAATGGCTTAACAGAGCCTGTAATCAACGAAGCTGGACGCAACGAAGGCTCCTGCAAAATTTTCGCCTTTGCTCAATTACAGGATTTATCAGTTGAACAGACATTAAGCTTGTTCGGTGATTTTTACCGCAAAGATGTCTTAGAAAACCCCGAAGGCAACGATCATCAAAACATCAGAAATTTTATCCGTGATGGTTGGGCGGGGATTGTGTTTCAAGGTCAGGCTTTACAAGCCAAATAGGCGCAATGCCGATTGATGTTTTAATCGTTGGTCAGGGCTTAGCTGGCAGTTTGCTAGCTTGGCGATTGATACAGCAGGGCTATCGGGTGATGGTAGTCGATGATGGGGCTGAAAATGCCTCGCAAGTAGCCGCCGGGTTGATTAATCCAATCACTGGCCGCCGCTTGTTAAAAAGTCCTGAAGTCGAGGATTGTTTACCCGCCGCTAAACAGCTTTACCAACAACTACAGCAGCAATTTCAACAACCATTTTTAATCGAATTGCCGATGCTGCGGGTATTAAACAGCCCCCAGCAACGTGATTATGCCGAACAACGCCAAACTCAAAGCGCTTACCAAGCCTATTTAAAAGCTGGCTTTGTCAGTTGCGAGCAAATTAACGCCGAGTTTGGTTTATTACAACAACAGCAAACTGGCTATCTAAAAACTCGCGCTTTACTGGCGGCCATCAAAGGTTATTTGCAAGCGACTAACAGCTATCGATGCAGCAACTTTAGCTATCAGGACTTGCATTTACAGCCAGATTTGCAATGGCAAGACCTTAGGCCCAAACAAATCGTATTTTGCGAAGGCCACCAAGCGCGATTTAACCCTTGGTTTGGACAACTACCGTTTCAACCGGCTAAAGGCGAAATTTTGACTTGCCAAGTAGCTGAAAACTGCCCTGAGCAAATCATCAATTATGGCCATTGGTTATTACCGCTAGGGGGAGGGCAGTTTAAAATCGGCGCCAGTTTTGAAACTCGACAACTCGATCATTTACCTACCCAAGTCGCTAAACAAACCTTGCTCGACAGCCTAAAAACCGTTTGTCCAAATTTGGCAAACATACAAATGATTGCTCATCAAGCGGGCATTCGCCCAACCACTTTAGATAAACAACCGTTGATTGGCAGCCATCCACAGCATCGTCAGTTGCATATTTTCAATGGTTTTGGGGCTAAAGGTAGCTTGGCAATTCCTTGGTATGCCCAGCAATTCATCAACTATTTACAGCAACAACAGCCATTGCCGAATGGCTGTGATATTGGACGTTACTATGCCACGCATTTCCCTCGCTGAAACCGCTCATCACCTGATCATCGAACAGCTAAAAGCCGGCGATGCGGCGATTGATGCCACGTTGGGCAATGGTCACGATGCCTTATTTTTAGCGCAAACCATAGGCGCAACTGGCCAACTATTTGGCTTTGATATTCAGGAAACGGCATTAAATAACAGCCGCGAACGTTTGCAAAATCAGCAAATTCAAACCGCTGTTACCCTGTTTCAAGCCAGTCATGCCGAAATGTTGACCATGATTCCTCAACAATGGCACGGCAAAATCCAAGCCATTATGTTTAATCTCGGTTATTTGCCCGGTGCCGATAAAACCTTGATTACCCAAGCGGCCAGCACCTTAATAGCTTTAAACGCAGCTTGCCAGTTACTAGCCGAGCAGGGCATTTTGACCGTGATGGCCTATCCCGGACATGCTGGTGGCGACGCTGAAACCAAACAATTAACCGCTTGGTGTCAACAGCTCAATCCGCAGCAATTTAGCTATCAACTCATACTTAGTCATCACAACAAACCCACCGCGCCGAGGCTTTTTGTTATTCGCAAACGGGGCTATCTGCTATGATGCGCGCTCTTTTTTTACATATAAGAATTGCACCATGTCAGAATTTAATAACGTCACCATCGTTAAACAAGCCAATGTTTACTTCGACGGCAAAGTCACCAGCCGTACCATCCGTTTCGCAGATGGCAGCAGCAAAACCCTAGGTTTTATGCAAATTGGTGAATACACCTTCAATACAGGCGCACCTGAAATTATGGAAATTTTAGCTGGTGAATTAGAGGTGTTACTACCAGGTAGCAGCGAATGGCAAACCATCAAAGGCGGTGAATCTTTCAATGTTGACGGCAACGCCAGCTTCACCATGAAAGTCAAAACCCCAAGTGATTACTGCTGTTCTTTCCTGAACTAAGCATTATGGAAAAGGTAGCGATTTTTGTGGATGTACAGAATATCTACTACACCACACGCGATCGCTACCAAAAACACTTTAACTACAACGCCTTTTGGCAACAAGCCACCCAAGGCAAACAAGTCATCGCCGCTTTTGCTTACGCCACCGACCGTGGTGACAGCAAGCAACAAGGTTTTCAACAAATCCTCAAAAATATTGGCTTTACCGTCAAATTAAAACCGTATATCCAACGCAGTGACGGCAGTCGTAAAGGTGATTGGGATGTGGGGATTACCCTCGATGTCATCGAATACGCCCCGCAAGTAGATCGAGTGATATTACTATCTGGCGATGGTGATTTTGACCTGCTGCTAGAAAAAGTCAGCCGCTATTATGGGCGGACCACTGAGGTATATGGCGTTGGCGGCTTAACTGCTCCCGCCTTAATAAAAGCCGCAGATCATTTTGTAACAATCGGCGAAGGGTTGTTGCTGTGATTTAGCGTTGCTAAAAATTCACTGAATTAAACTGGGCGCGAACATTCTTCATCCAGATAGGCAAGTTGAATATGCACTTTGCTCGCGCCCGCTCTCACCAATCTCATTCCTTATCTTAATGATTAGCTGTCAGTGCTTTCATGCATTTTTGCTCAATTCAATTGGGAGGTACCCGAGTTTTTATTACATGGCAATTTGCTGTTAAGCGCTTACCAGTTAATAAATATCGCATTACCGCATAATCATTTCGATATATATCATTTCACCTAGTCTGTCTGGTTCACTATCATCTCATCAACTAATTAGATATGAGAACGAGATAGCCCTATGAAACAAAGCAGGATCATGCCGGGATTTAAACCAGCACTGTCATTCACCTTGATTTATTTGGTGTTGATTGTACTAATCCCGCTTAGCACACTGGTTTTCAAGAGTTTGCAATTGAACTTTGATGATTACTTAGCCATTATCACAAACCAACGCATCATTGCTTCATTCAGAGTGAGTTTTTTAACTTCTTTTATTGCATCGATAATTGCGGGTGTGTTTGGGTTTATCATCGCTTGGGTGTTGGTTCGTTACAGTTTTAGCGGTAAGCGCTTTTTAGATGCGGTTATCGATTTGCCGTTTGCTTTACCGACAGCGGTAGCCGGTGTGGTGTTAGCGACGATTTATCAACCGAGTGGTTTTTTAGGACGCTGGTTAATCGATAACTTTGGTATCAAAGTCGCCTATACGCCAGTCGGGATTGTGGTGGCGTTAATCTTTATTGGTATTCCCTTTGTGGTTAGAACCGTAGAGCCGGTTTTGCAGGAATTTGATACCACCATGGAAGAAGCAGCCTCCAGCTTGGGTGCAACACGCTTAGTCATATTCAACAAAGTCATTTTCCCGAATATTTTTC
>JBEGMT010000067.1:0-3114 GCA_041182925.1 Pseudomonadota bacterium
TAACTACACCAAGCGCATCAATGAGATTGCTTCTGTACTGACACCGTTTCGGTATGTAGCAAATATAGAAACACTTTCAGAAGCACAGTTAAATTGTCACGGATATTACCGTGGTTTTATATGCCCGCATGGGCATACCATTCGTGACAAGTCTTACCATTGGTGTTATGAATGCGTTCGTAAAATTTCTAATAACAATTGTGGTTTTGATATTAACTACATTGAGGGTTTGTACAGGCACCGTTTGCTATCTATCTGGAACAAAATTCCTGTTGGCGACTTTGACGAATGTTGGGAAGCGCCTGCGTTAACCACTACGCGAATTCGTTTTCCTTCTTATCGTTCTGCTACCAGTAAAAATCTGGCAGAAAATATTAGCGCTCACAAAGTTATCTACCAATGCGCATGGGGTGACGTTGGCAAGATGGTAGTTACACGCACGTGTGGCAATAAAGCTTGTCTTAATCCTTTGCACATGGTTTCCAGTTGGAACCGCAGTTTTCCGCCACTTGAAATTCATCCGTTTGATCACAGCTTTGATCCAGAAAAATTAATGCATTCTGCTGACAACAATTTAAAAGAAACTCCTGAACCCATTATGAACACTAAATACCAGCACACAATACAACATCCGTTATTAAACAAAAACACCCCGGATTATGATGATACACAGGAGCTGTATCACGGTTCATATGCCCAGGAATTTGGTACTTAGTCAAGAACAACGCACTAAAAACAATCCATTAGTACTTGGTACTTTCGATCAACTTTCTCTGCGTTACTTGCGTGGGAATCTTGGTGCAAAGTACCAAGTTAAAACAAATGGTTTTGGCGGCGGTACTTACAACAACTGGTTCCAGGTCAATCTTTCTGCGCCTGCTTGGATCATTGTTACCAAGGGACCGCCGCGTCCTACGTATATCAACGTCAGTGTTTACGATTTAAATAACATCCCTCAAACAGATCTTCCTGTTTTCCAGGCTGATTCATTAACTGATGGTGTCAATAACCTGGGAGAAGTGTACGTTCCTTACCTAAATACAGTAATGAGCGTACAGTCTGATCTGTACAACAGTTTTGAACGTCTGCGTTTAGATCGCGGGGATGACCGTTATTTCCCATTAGGCGTTGGCAGTTATCTCATTTGTATCTCTTCAACACGCAACGAACCTCTTGATTACGAAGTTGGTGTTGTTATTGAACCAGCCTCTACTGCTTTAGAAGGTTTTTGGCAACTTGAAGATCTAGATGGCAGTTGTGCGCTGCAAGAATACACTATTGACGTTGCTGATATTGTTAGCCCTGTTGATACGGCTGTTGTCATCCCTCCCAATGGTGGTGCATTCACTGAGGTACTTTGTATTATTGAATCTCCAGGGGGCAGTGTCACTGTTGGAACAAATTCAACATGGATTATTGGTAATCGCATTCCAAGTTCAAACATCAATAATTACAAAATTGAATTAGAACCAGGGGATGACGCGTATTACGATACTATTCATGACCACTCTTTATCAGATTGGCAAGCAGCTTGGAGCAGAGAACATCAAGATACAGATCGTTTTCCCGAGCTGTTTATCCCGTTAACAAACAGGGCATGACAAAGTATTTGCTTTCGTTTTTTCTAAAAAAGTTTACAAAACACTCGCCAACTCTTGCTTGGTTGAGTTATTGTAAAAACAATCCATCGGCACCGGCATGCCGCATGTACGACGTATGACTCTCTTAGATCCCCCTCAAAGACCTGAAAAACCACAATCTGTTCCTTCTAAAATTACAGAAGCAACAGAAAAAGACTGGGAAGATTTTTTTGCTGAGCAAGAAAATCTGGATTACTTAAAAGAATTTGACCGATAGAATAAAAACAAATAGGTGCTTTTATGTCTGTAAACAACTACATTGAAGCTGCTCTTGCTGTACACGCAGCAGCTTCTGCCATTACAGCGTTAACTCCAACGCCAAAAGATGATGCGTTTGCTGTTAAAGCTTATCGCATCATCGAGCTATTGGCTTTGGTTGTTGGTCGTGCTAAAGAACCTGGTAACGAAAAACGCCGTCGTCGCCATTAAAACTCAATAGTTCCAACGGACACGCGGATTGCCGTCGCGGACACCAATGTGGACAAATCCTTTTGGTGCGCCGTATCCTAATGAGTACGGCCAATTTTTATCACACCATGCTTGTACAGCATTAATGTCAGCTCCTTCTACGTAAAAATCAATAGCCCCTGTTGACGCGGAACTGTAGGTGTGCTCGCTATTTTTAGCTCCACCTACTTGTGTATTAATGGGTTCTGGTCGAGATGCACTGGTAATGATTAAAGGCTTGTTACCAAACTGTTTGCGTACTCGTTCAAGAAATAAACACAGTTCTTTTGCTGTGTCACATTGATATTGTTTGGTAAAACGCCGCACCTCTTGGTTAAGAGTCAATTCGCCATAGGTAATATTTGGAGTGACTTTATAACTAAAAGGGCTTTGTGGAGTGAAATTGTTTTCATGTGGATTTTTACTTTCTTTTTCTCCAATGTTTTGAAGCTGTTTATCCATAATTTGAATTAATTTTGTACTGTAGTTTGGATCAGTTGCGTATCCTTCTTCTACCAATAAACGCGCACATTCGTTACGGCTATTGGCTTTATTAACACCTTTGTATTTACCAAAGTCTTTATACCAACGGTCAACAAGATAACAAACACAGGTTTGTAAATCAGGAAAATCTAAAAAACCAGCTTTGATTGTTACCCATTTACCATTGATAAATTCCTGAGTACTGACAGTAGAACCGGATCCTTTTAAACCAAAGTAGTTATTCTCACCTGATGTGTGCTTTCCCCATCCAGATTCAAGTGCCCACTGGGCAGCAACACATTCTGGCCAAGTAGCCCCTGCTTTCTTTGCTGCTGCAAGAACACCATCCCAAGTGTTGTCTACAATAGGTGCAGGCTTTGGTTTGTTGCGATATTTAACAGCAAAAGACTCCAGGACTTCAGGGGTCACCTGAGCCTGGAGCCAATTCCACGCATCAATTTGATGCTGCTCTTTATTAAAGAATTCTGCAGCGTCTGTTAGTTTAATTGACATATCGACCTAGAGCTTTTGTATTACTCTAGGT
>JBEGMT010000068.1:0-10369 GCA_041182925.1 Pseudomonadota bacterium
ACAAGACTTAGATTATGCTAAGGCTATTTCTGAATTTAGTCGCCAGCAAACAGTGTTACAAGCAGCGCAACAGACATTTGGTCAAACCTCAAAGTTGACTTTATTCGATTATCTTAAATAAAATTTATGTTTTAAACAGTCAACATTAATATGTTGACTGTTTTTAAAATAAGTCTTGTACGATATGTAAGCCATGCTCAATGTAAGCTATTAATTGATCATCCCAATATGTTAATATTAGTAGCAATGAAATATAGCCAGCTAATAAAGTGGCTGGAAAACCCACCCCAAATAAATTCAATTGTGGTGCTGCTTTAGTTAAAATACCAAAAGCCATATTTGTAATCAAAATAATCGTCACAATCGGTAACGATAAGTGAACCCCAACTTCAAAAATAGTCATACCAAAATTAGGTAGTTTACTTATTGATAAACTACCTAACGAGATTTGGTCGACAGGTAATGAATTAAAACTTTCGATTAGAGCCCCAATAAAGACCAAATGGTAATCACTTGATATGAATAATAATATTGAAATCAGTGTTAGTAATTGACTAAGTGAGAAAGATCTTCCAAGTGTTTGCGGATCGAAAAATGATGCAAATCCTAGTCCCATAGTCATACTAATCATTTCCCCGGCCATCTCAACGCCTGCAAATAAAATTTGCATGGTGAACCCTATTGCCAAGCCAACGAGCATTTGAGTCAATAACATTATTAACCCTTGAAAACTAGTAGGGTCAACGGATTGTATTGTTGGCAAGACTGGAAAAATAACTATCGTTAAAGCTAATCCAAGTCCTAATCTAAATAGGACAGGTATCGAACGATGGCTAAAAAAGGGTGCTGAAGCGAATACCCCTAAAATTCTCGACAGTGGCAAAAAAAATGCGGTAATTAGATCGTAAATTTGCGCGGTGCTGATTTCAATCATCGCTTTGGATTACGAAAATTAGTGAGTGATGAAGGGAATATTAGTCAATATCTGGAACATATAATCTGTCAACAAACTTAATATCCAAGGTCCTAGAATAATGATGACGATTAAAACGCCCAATAATTTGGGAATAAATGAAAGCGTGGCTTCATTAATTTGAGTGGCTGCTTGGAAAATACTGACGATTAAACCAATAATCAAAGCCGAACCTAATAATGGCGAGGCAATTAAAATTGTAGTTTCAATAGCCTGTCTAGCAATGGTCATTACAAATTCTGAATTCATTATGGTTCTCTAGTTAAAACTTTGACCAAGAGAGCCAAGTAATAAGTGCCAGCCATCTACTAATACAAACAACATGATTTTAAAGGGTAATGAAACGATAGAAGGCGATACCATCATCATACCCATTGCCATTAATACACTAGCAACTACCATATCAATAATCAAAAACGGTATAAATACTGTAAAACCAATTTGAAAGGCAGTTTTTAATTCGCTAGTGGCAAAGGCCGGTACTAAAACTCGTAAAGGTACATCTTCCTTTTTATCGAGAGGTGGTGTGTTTGAAAGCTTTAAAAACAGTGCAAGATCAGTTTGGCGGGTTTGTGCAAGCATAAATGTTTTAAGGGGTTCACTGCCTTTATCAAATGCTTCAAACATTGAAATTTTATTTTCAGAAAGTGGTAGGTAAGCATCGGTATAGATACGATCTAAAACTGGACTCATGATAAAAAAAGTCATAAATAAAGTTAGACCTATTAATACTTGATTAGGCGGTGAGCTTTGTGTACCTAGTGCCATTCTTAGCAATGAAAGGACAATAATAATTCTCGTAAAGCTAGTCATCATTAAAACAATGGCTGGCAAAAATGAAACTGAGGTTAATAAAATTAATAATTCAAGATTGAGACTATAAGCTTGACCTCCAGAATGAGTCGGTGATGACGTGATCAGACTAGGCAATTGGGCGTAGACGTTCTCGCTGACGATTAAACATATCGCAACTAAAAATGGGGTGACAAAAGCCTTTTTAACACTCAAAATTTTGTGGAACATACTGTTTAGCTTGCTCTATCAGTTGGTGATTTATGATGATTTTTGCTCAGCTGAGTTCGATTATGTTCAGTTGTCAAACTTGGCGGATTATCAAATTTCAGTAAAGTATTAATTCGTCCTGGTGCTGAGCCTACTAACAACCATTGATCAGCTATTTCTATCAATAATATGCGTTCGTTCGGTCCAACTGAAATAGCAGAATGGATATTAATGGCGGTATTTTTAGTAAATGTTCGTCGATTGATGCGTTGCAACAACCAGGCGGCAAAAATAAATACCCCAAGAATAATAAAAACTGGTGCTAAAAGTTCCAGTGACACGGGATTCATCGATTAATTTTTTGTACACGTTCTGACGGGCTTTTAATATCGGTCAATCGAATCCCATATTTTTCATTAATAACAACCACTTCACCCATTGCTATTAGGCAACCATTAATTAAGACATTTAAAGGTGCGCCAGCTTGGCCGTCTAGCTCGATTACTGAGCCTGGGGTTAATTGGAGTAAATCCTTAATTGCAATTCGTGTTTGACCTAATTCGACAGATAAATTGACAGGAATATCAAGTACAAAATCAAAGTCTGGGTTCTCTTTGTTGCTAATTTCTGTATCGCCTTGAATGTTTTGAAAGATGTCTTTTTTATTCATAGTAGCTGTATTAGTTGAATCGGCACTCATAGTTTGGGTTAATTGATTTTCGTTAAATTGATTGTTCATTAGAGCTATCCTTGACCACGTTCAATGAGTTTTTAAGTAATTTTTCAATTTTGAGTGCATATTTTCCATTCGATTGTCCAAAACTACATTCCATTATGGGTAAGCCATTGACAGTCAAAGAAATAGTTTTTGGCATTTCAAAATCTAACACATCACCTGTTTTAATTGTTTTTATATGTCTAAGGGTAGTATTGATTGTGGTTAGATTTGCAGTCAGTTCAATATCAGCTGATTTTATTTGTTGCTTGATCGTATTCGTCCAGTTTTGGTTGTTTTCAATATTGGCAGAATTTTGTACATGATTTTGCAATAAATCATGAATTGGATTGAAAACAGAAACTGGAATGCACAGATGCATTTGGCTACAAACATTACTAATTTTGATATAAAAAGTATTGGTAATCACCGTTTCATGCGGTGATGTGATACGTGCAAATTGGGTTTTGGTTTCGGTTCTAGTTAACTCAAAATCAATATTGCGTATTAAATCCCAGGCTTTTTTTTGTGCTTCAAAGATAATATTAAGAACCCTTTTAATAATTCTTTGTTCTGTTTGTGTAAATTCCCGAGTTGGTGTGTCTGTTTGTTGGAAATGCCCATCACCACCAAACAGGTGATCGACAACAATAGAAACGAGACTGGAATCCAGTATGATAAGACCATTACCATTTAAAGATTTCAAAGAGAATACATTGATACTGGCGTATTCATTGAACCTGTCGATAAATTCACTATATTTCTCTCTTTTTGTAGCGCCACTGACCACCTCAGTAGAGTTTCGGAGGAATAGCGACAAACTAGTATTAAAATAATTGGCAAAACGCTGGTTAACAATATCAAGATAAGGAAAATTAAATTTATCAATAGGTTCTTGATTAGTCACCGAATAGGGTAGAGCATTAGGTTTTATTGACAGCTTTTGATCTTGATTACCATCAATGCCAGAAACTAAGCTTTCAATTTCTGCAAGTGAAAGGATGTTTTTATTCAAATTCATAGTATTTAACCAATTCTTTCCGTGATTATTTTGTCGTGTAACAATATTTCTCTAGTTGATTAAACGTTACAGAGTTTTCAATTAAGTAAGACATGGTTTTTTAAATATAAACGTTGACTAAGTTTTTGACACTCAATGAGCTATTTATTTGATTCTCTATACTTGAATCCTCAAGCATTTCAGCTGATGGTCTATTAAATTGCTTGAATTGGGGATCAGTATTGTCAGATGGATTTTGTTGTGAGCTGACATCGGCATTACCCAGTTGCAATCCAGATTCTTGGAAAAGACTATTCAAATCAGGCAATGCATCCTTTAGTGCTTGACGAACTTCTGGATTTTGACTCCAAAACTGAACAGAGGTTTGTGATTGACCATCTATCTGGATAGAAACATGAATGGGACCAAGATGCTCAGGATTTAAGATTAAAGTCGCATTATCGATATTATTATGACGCAATAATAATATTTGTTGGTGTACGGCTGTATTCCAATTATCTGAATAAAAATTACTGGTTATCTGATAATTGGATAACGGTTGGTTGATAGTATTAATACTGGTCGACTGATTTACTGTCTGTGTTTGACCTGTGTAAGGTAATTGCGTTTCTAAATTATGAATAGAATGACTTAACTTTAATTGCTCTGGCGATTGTGTCTCGATATTGTTTTCAAAAAAACTTACTGTTTCGGTATTAGTTTGATTAGTGGTTTTCTTGTCAGACGCTATTACTGATGCTAATTGTGTAGCAAAAGTCTCACTATTAGTTGCTGACGAGTTTTTATTTAGTTTATTCCCTGAATCTGTTGCGGAATTATTACTTGTGACCGATTGATTGCTCTGGAGGGTATTGATTGAGTTGATAACCGTTTTCTCTTGTTGCTCAAGTTGGTTATTAAAGGTTTGTGCAGCTATTATATTGACCAGCCCAGGTACAGCTTTGTTGCTATCTTGTTGTACGGCATCGGATGTTTGCAAGGCTGTCTGGTCTTCACTGATTGCTGAATCAGATTGTTGTTTATTTGCTGTTACTGATGATTCAGCGTTGGTAGTTTTAGTTGATTGATCGATTTCTATCAACGTGTTTTCTTGGGTATCAATAGCATCGTTATGCTGATTTTCGGTTGCTTCGTTGCTGTCATCAGCCTTGGTTTTTAAGCTATTTTTGATCGGTTGTTTAGTGCTATCTGATGATTGCGTGACGTAACTATCCAGCACGGATTGAAAACCGCTAGAGATACCAGATTCTTTTATAGTACTTAATTTATCTAATGAACTCTTGGGTGCAACACTTGAAAGCGGAAAGGCTATGCTGTTATCGTTCATGATTTCACCTGCTGCGTACGTATTGAAAATTCATCGTTTAATTTTTGTTCTAACTTTTCGCTCCAACGTCGACTAGCTAATTGTTGGCGTTGATCAAGTTTAAGGAATGCCAGTCTTTTCTGTTCACGAACTTGCCATTCTTTTTTGGCCAGTTCAACTAATTTCAGTTTATTCTCTACAGTTTGACGCTGTTGATAAATCGCTTTATCAAGATTTAATAGAAAAGTTTGATAATTATGATAATGCAATATATTAAGTCCTTGTGACATTTGTAACTGTAACTGTTCGCTATAAGAGTTACGATAGTCTTTTAGGATGTCTAATTGATTAATCGCATGTGTATGTTCATTATTGGCCTTGCCTAACTGTACAGCAACTTCATCACACGATTTAGTCGCTAATTCCAGTAATGTTTGTATTGAAGAGTTAGGTTTCATAACTGTCACTAGTCAATTTAATTAAATAAAGCATGCAAATTGTCCAGACTTTGCTGCATTTCTACGCATTCCTCTATCGGCTGTTGTAAAAAAGACTGAATACGGTGCTGCATGTTGATGGCTTGATCAAGAAGTGGATTACTACCTGAACTATATGCGCCGACGCTAATTAAATCCCGATTACGTTGATACACTGAAACCAGCTGTTTCAGTTTTCGAGCATTTTGTAACTGTTGTTCGCTGGTGATGTTATGCATAGCACGACTGATGGATTGTTCAATGTCAATCGCTGGATAGTGACCGGCATCAGCGAGATTTCGACTCAACACAATATGACCGTCAAGAATTGCTCTAGCTGCATCAGCGATAGGATCTTGTTGATCATCACCTTCTGTTAATACTGTATAAAAAGCAGTAATAGAGCCGCCACCTGATTCGCCATTACCAGCTCTTTCTACCAAAGCTGGCAATTTGGCAAATACCGAGGGTGGATAACCTTTGGTCGCCGGAGGTTCACCAATAGCCAAGGCGATTTCGCGTTGTGCCATTGCATAACGCGATAAAGAGTCCATGATTAATAAGACGTTTTTACCCTGATCTCTGAAGTACTCAGCAATTACAGTGCTATAGTTTGCACCTTGCAAACGAAGCAGAGGCGGTAAATCGGCGGGTGCTGCGACGACTACCGAGCGAGAGAGGCCTTCACTACCAAGAATTTGTTCGATAAATTCTTTAACTTCTCGTCCACGTTCACCGATTAGACCAACAACAATTACATCAGCCGAGGTATAACGGGCCATCATCCCGAGTAAGACACTTTTACCGACACCGGAACCAGCAAATAATCCCAATCGTTGCCCGCGGCCAACGCTAAGCAAGCTGTTTATTGCTCTAATGCCAACGTCTAAAGTGGCCGTAATAGGTGCTCTGCGTAAAGGATTAATGGGCTGGGCGTAAACAGGAACAGTCTTGAAATTTTGTAGAGGCCCGAGGTCATCTATCGCTTTACCTGTTGCATCGAGTACGCGTCCGAGTAAACCATCACCTACAGGCAGCGAACGACCATTAGCAACCGTGATCTCGTGTTCTTTATGAAATAAATGCGGTATAGGTATTTCAGTCGACGTAGGTATCACTAATGCACCAGGCCGAACGCCTTCAACATCACCCAGTGGCATCAAAAATAAACGGTTATCCTTAAAACCGACAGTTTCAACATCTAAGCGGTGTCCGTTCAGTAAAGGGATATAACAAGGGGTACCAATCGCAAGCTTTAGCCCGACCGCTTCCATAACTAATCCGGCTACACGAGTCACTCGACCATAAGTTTGTATGGTTTCACATTTTTTGATGTGTTGAGTACAGTTATTTAGATATTGGTTCCAAATGTTATGAATCGAACTCATCGTATCAACCTATGTCAGCCAATCAGTAGTTTGATTAAGCATTTGTAGGATTTGTTGCCAACGGTTTTCAAGGCTTGCATCAATCTCATTGGTGGCTGTATCAATTTTACAGCCACCTGGTTCTATTGCCGGATCTTCAAGTATCCGCCAGCCCGATTCAGTTAATTCATCACCCATGTATGTTGTAACCAAGCGCGCATCGTTAGGATGTAAAATCATAACAGCGGGTAATTCCAACGTAGGAAGTGTGTGTAAGATATGCTGAATTAAATCGATTATGAGTTCTGGCTTGATTGGTAATGATGTCTTTAGCATGGCTTTAGCCACTTCAAGGCTTAATTTTAAGATGTCGGCGGCGATTGCTTCACGACTATGATTTAAATCAGCTTCAAAATGGCTAATCAAGGATTGTATTTGACGTTTTTGTTCTAAAAAAACGGCTTTGCTCTCGTCATAAGCTTGTTTTTGACCTTCTTGCAGACCTTGGACCAAACCTTGTTCGATTCCTTTTGCCAAACCTTCTTGATAGCCTTGTTGAAATCCTGCTTCACGAGCATTCAATTTTTCCAGCTCAATAGCTTGCTCGGTGAAGTCTAATGACTCTAATTGTTCGGCATTGGCTTCACTGTTGACTGTCAGCAGTAAGTCAAGGGAAACAGGTTCCCAAGCCTGATAGCCGGATAGTGAATTGTCAGAGTTATGACTAGACAAGGTAATCCTTTTTATCGAAAAGCAATGAGATTCTGCCGTCATCAGCCATTTGTCTTACGATTTGAAGAATGACTTTTTGATGATGGTCAATGTCGGATAAACGTACTGGCCCTTTAGCATCGAAATCTTCCCGTAGCATTTCGGCGGCACGGGTGGTCATGTTTTTAAAGATTTTTTCTTTTAATTCCGTTTTAGCACCTTTCAATGCGATAACCATAGAATCCTGAGGGATATTGCGGACTAATTTTTGTAAATCACGTTCTTCTAAATGGACAATGTCATCAAATACAAACATTTGATCGGTGACTTGTTTCGCCAATTCAGGATTGAACTGATATAGCTCAGTCATCAGTTTGGTTTCGACATCGTTTTTAACGAAATTCATGATCGAGGCTGTGGCACGGACCCCATCAATTGGTTTGCCTTTAATCGCTTCATTACCGGTTAAAAGTCTGGCTAGTACATCATTAAGCTCGTTTAGGGCAATCAGTTTGACGCCGTCCATAGTTGACATTCTTAATACAACTTCAGAACGAATAGTTTCCGGTAATTCGGTTAATACTTCACTTGCGTGTAAAGGCTCAAGATGAACCAGAATGGTCGCAATAATTTGCGGATGCTCGCTTCTAATCAGTTCAGCTACTGATTTTCCATCCATCCATTTCAAGCTGTCGATGCCTGTGGAGTCACGGGTTACTAAAATCCGGTTGAGCAGGTTATTACCTTTATCATCGCCCAAGGCTTTGGTTAAAACGTGGCGGATGTATTCTTCTGAGTCAATACCATAAGAAGTATGTATTTGTGATTCTTGTTTGAATTCAACCAATACTTCATTTAACTCTTCGGTCGTCACATTTTTCATGCTGGACATAGCTGTACCGAGTTTTTCAACTTCACTAGGCGTAAGAAATTTTAAAACTTCAGCCGCCTCATTTTGTCCTAAGGCAAGCATCAATATTGCAGCTTTTTGAATACCCATACTCATTCTTCGTTTAGCCAGTTTTTGATAACAGTTGCGATTATGCGTGGATTTTCTTGGGCCTTGCGTCGCGCGATTTCAAGATCGGTTTCAGGGCGTGGCGTTTCAGACGAAATATCTGGCTTGGGCACTTCGCTTTCTGATGCTTGAGCTTGTATATTCTGAGTGGCTGTCGATAAGCGTTTAAGTAATGGTTTTAGTACATAAAATGTCAGGTAATAAATCGCAAACAGTGAAATTAGGTACTGCACCAAATTTTTAAAATTCTCAACGGTGATCAACTCGTGCCAAAATGGTTGGATAGTCAATTCCTGTTTTTCCATTGGTTTAAATGGAATGTTGACGATGCTGACCGAGTCACCTCTTTCTGCTTTAAAGCCCATCGCTTCTTTCACCAAATTAGCGATTTGATTTTTTTCTTCTTCAGTTAAAGGGCGGGTAAAGTTTTTATTATTGACGTCAATATCAGTTTTATTGTTGATGACAACCGCAACCGTCAGGCGTTTGATATTACCTCTTGGATTTTGGATATATTTAACGGTTTTATCGACTTCGTAATGATTGATAGTTTCCTGTTCCTGATTGTTTTGACTCTCATCGACTGCATTGGGATTATTCGGGATACCTAATTGCTCCAGAACTTGAGGTTCGTTTAAGCGGCCTATCTGATTAGATGCGGCGCCAGCGACTGCGCCATTTTTGTTGACGTCTGAAGAACTTGAAGACTTAATATGTTCACTACGTTTAGCGGCATCTTCAGGCTTGTTGTTAGGTTTGTAGATTTCTGCAGCCTGTTCGCTGGTTGAAAAATCAATTTCTGCTGTTGCCTCTGCACGGAGATTTTCTACTCCCAGAATGGGGGTCAAAATTGACTCAATTTTTCTGACAATGTCACCTTGCAAGTCTTGGACATACTTAAGCTGGGTAGGATCCAGTTGATTAGTTTTTGAGTTTGATTCTAAATCGCTAAGGAGATTGCCATTCTGGTCAATGATGGTCACATTTTCAGGGCCGAGCTCTGGCACGCTGCTTGAGACAAGATGAATGATGCCGCTGACTTGTTGTCTATCTAAAACTCTACCTGGTCTTAAATTTAGTAATACCGATGCGGTTGGTTTCTGTTTATCTCTGACAAATACAGTGGGTTTAGGAATTGCCAGGTGAATGCGGGATGCTAGAACTGCATCGATTGAATCAATTGATCTTGATAATTCACCTTCTAGTGCACGCTGAAAATTAACCTGTTCTAAAAATTGAGAAGCGCCTAACTTTTGGTTTTCCATCAGTTCGAAGCCGCTATTCCCGCCTTTGGGAAGTCCTTGCGTTGCCAGTTTTAGGCGGGCGTCATGTACTCTTTCGGCAGGAACTAGAATTGCATTGCCAGCTTCAGAAAACTCATAAGGGATATTGAGCTGTTGTAAGGCAGCTATTATGGAACCGCCATCACGATCAGAGTAGTTTGAAAACAGCACTCTGTATTCGGGGCGATTGCTCCAAAGAAAAATCGATACGATTATGGCTAATATCAGCGATATGGCTGAGCCTAGTATCAGATTTCGTCCAATTTGCGTTCGAAGAAAACTGTTTAAGAGACCTGTATTCTCAGTTCCTGAGGTCATAATCATTTATAAGATTGTGGATTTCTTTTTACTATATCAAAAAAAAAAAGTAAAAATAAGTTAAATTGGTTTGCTATAGTGTGTTTCGGTCAATATGTAACGGAAAGTAAATTTTGTTGAAATTTTTTAAATAATTAGTGATATTGAGCAAAAGATTAACAGACAGGAGTGTTCATGAT
>JBEGMT010000069.1:0-10677 GCA_041182925.1 Pseudomonadota bacterium
GATAAAACGGATTGGGCATCACCACCACTGGCTTATCACTGGGATCAATCATCGCCTGCACAAACGAAAACAAAGCCTCGCGGGTGCCATTAACTGGTAACACATGCTGTTCTGCATCTAACCCAGTGGCTGGAATCGCAAAGCGGCGACTCAGCCAGTCGGTAATTGCTTGTCTTAATTCTGGCAAACCTTTTGTGGTTGGATATTGGGTTAAACCTGCCAGATTAGCCACCAAAGTCTCTTTAATAAATTGTGGTGTCGGGTGTTTAGGTTCGCCAATCGATAAAGCGATATGGGTTTTATCCGCAGGTGGGGTAATACCTTGTTTTAAAGTCGCCAGTTTTTCAAACGGATATGGGTGTAGCTGTTGTAAATGTGGATTCATTATTTGACGCAATGCGGTTGTTTGCCAGCGCTGTGGGCTTGTTGTTGCAACTGAACAGCTTTATTCATGTGCTGATTCAAATTATCGATACGGCTGCCGTGTGATGGATGGGTAGACATAAACTCAATCGGCTCACCGCCTTGTGAAGCTTTATCCATTTTCAACCACAAATTGACGCTTTGTTTAGGATCAAACCCCGCTTTAGCCATCAAATCCAAGCCAATAGTATCGGCTTCGCTTTCGTGAGTGCGGCTAAACGGCAAAATCACCCCATATTGTGCGCCAACACCTAATAAGCCTAATGCGGTCTGTCCCATGGCCGTTTGTGGTTGGGTCACGGCTTGAATAATTGATAAACCACCGCTGACAGCGGTTTCCTGAGATAAACGCTCATTGCTGTGTCGCGCCAAAACGTGACCGACTTCGTGACCAATCACCGCAGCCAATTGATCTTGGTTATCGACTAAATTAATCAAGCCCGTGTGTACGCCGATTTTATTGCCTGGCAAAGCAAAGGCATTCAAAGTCGCATCCTCAAACACCACTACTTCCCATTGGCCACCGGTTTCATGGGTAATCGCTTGCGCCACGCACTGAGCGAACTGGTTATAACCGCTGTTTTTGCTAATCGGATTTTTAGTTTTCATATCACTAAAAGACTGCAAACCCATTTGATCGACTTGGTTGTCGTTCATATAAATAAATTGGGTTCTGCCGGTAGGACTGGTGGCACAAGCGCTTAAAGTCAACGCCGCAACCGATGAAAGCAGTATTTTTTTCAACACTTTAGATACCTACAAAGCCAATAAAACTGCCGCATTTTAACGTAACTGAGGCTGTGGGGCTATTAAGTTGAGTTGGAGGTGGCGGGTTTTGTGGGTTTGGGGCGTTGGTATTGGTAACAGTCAGTTAGCTTGGGACAATCACCGAGGGTTTTAATTTTGCCCGCATCGAGCGTCTAGCAAATTTTTTGTCATCAAAAGAAGCAACACTCATGCAGTCTTTATAACTGGCATGATGCAAAGCATCAGCAAAATCAAATCCTTGCTCAAAGTTATCAAGCGCTTGTTCTACCAAAAGCCTATCTTCTACAGTGATATGCCTAAGTGATAGTAAATGGCGAAAAACTGCGACAACATCGGCGATGGTAAATCGATAATAACCTCGCATCACCCATTCAAATTCCAAAATAACGGTCTTGCAAACCATTAAAGGTTGTTCGGATTCAATGAGTTTTCGAGCAATGACTTGTTGTTTTGAAGATTCCGAATCAGTCTCGTCGTCTATGTAATAACGAGCCAGAATGTTGGTATCAAGTCCGATCATCACTTAACAAAATGGCGGGGTCAAAATCCACAGGAACCGAGGTGCGTTTACTTTTCAGCATCCCAAAGCCAGCTTTAGCCTGTTCTGCTGGCGTGTCGCTAATATGTAATTCAATATGATCGCCTACGATAGACGCTTCTATTTTGCTACCTTTATGAATTCCTAATTGTTGGCGCATGGTTTTAGGAATGGTTATTTGACCCTTACTGGTGACAGATGTGATTTGCATAGTATTTGCCTTAGGTGATCTCAAAAACAAGCATAGCAGAAACTTAGGGCTTGCCAAACCATACAACTATAAGCAAATCTAAGCAATTTGAAATCAGTGACAAGATAATACATAAAATCTGAACAGCTTTTCGTTTGTGGGGGGCAGTGCATAAAATCCACCCTACTGTGTTAAATTCCCCGCATTTTTAAAACACAGACACTCGCCATGACCACCATCCGCCAAGACGATTTCATCGACAGCATTTGCGACGCCCTGCAATACATTTCTTATTACCACCCGAAAGACTTTATCCAAGCTCTGCACGCTGCTTATCAAAAAGAACAAAGCCCCGCTGCTAAAGATGCGATGGCGCAGATTTTGATTAACTCGCGGATGTGTGCCGAAGGAAAACGGCCGATTTGCCAAGATACTGGTATCGTCACTGTGTTTTTGAAAATCGGCATGGATGTGCGTTGGGAGGCTGAATTGAGCGTTAGCGAGATGGTCAACGAAGGTGTGCGCCGCGCTTATACCCATCCCGATAACCTGCTTCGCGCCTCGATTTTGTCCGATCCGGCCGGAAAACGCATTAACACCAAAGACAACACCCCGGCAGTGATTCACATGGAACTGGTCAAAGGCGATCAAATCGAAGTCGAAGTCGCTGCAAAAGGCGGTGGCTCAGAAGCTAAATCCAAATTCGCCATGCTCAATCCCAGCGAAAGCATTGTTGATTGGGTGATGAAAATGGTGCCAACCATGGGTGCTGGCTGGTGTCCGCCGGGGATTTTAGGCATTGGCATTGGCGGCACAGCGGAAAAAGCCATGTTGCTAGCTAAACAAGCGTGTATGGAATCGATTGATATTCAAGACTTAATCGTCCGTGGCCCCAGCAACGCTTTAGAACAATTGCGTTTAGAGTTGTTTGACAAGGTCAATTCCTTAGGGATTGGCGCACAAGGCTTGGGTGGTTTAACTACGGTGTTGGACATTAAAATTCTCGACTACCCAACCCATGCCGCCAATAAACCGATAGCGATGATTCCCAATTGCGCCGCGACTCGTCACGCGCATTTTGTCTTGAATGGCTCAGGCCCCGCCTTACTGACGCCGCCAAAATTGGCAGACTGGCCGATGATTACCCAAACTGCCGGTAACGCTAGGCGTGTCAATATCGACAGCTTAACCAAAGCCGACATCGCGGCTTGGCAACCTGGGGAAACTTTATTGCTGAGCGGCACTATGTTGACCGGACGCGATGCCGCGCACAAAAAACTGGTCGATTTATTAACCAGTGGCGAAGGTTTACCGGCTGGCGTTGATTTCACTAACAAATTTATCTACTACGTCGGCCCGGTTGATCCTGTACGTGACGAAGTCGTTGGCCCCGCAGGCCCGACCACCGCGACCCGGATGGACAGTTTCACCGACAAAGTATTAGCCGAAACCGGTTTATTAGGCATGATAGGCAAAGCCGAACGCGGCGCGGTGGCCTTAGATGCGATTAAAAAGCATCAAGCTGTGTATTTAATCGCCGTCGGTGGCGCGGCGTATTTAGTTTCTAAAGCAATTCGTCAATCCCGAGTGGTGGCGTTTCCTGAATTGGGTATGGAAGCGATACACGAATTTGTCGTCGAAGATATGCCGGTGACGGTAGCGGTGGACAGTCGCGGTGAGTCGATACACAACACAGCACCGATGATTTGGCAGGCGAAGATTGCAGAAGGTAACTAAGCCTATTTTAATGATTGGAGTCGATTTTGGCCCCAATTCAATGGTTAGCAAACAAAGCGGTATTACTTTTTCGATTAGTAATCTTCTAGGACATGCCGTTGAAACCAGTGTCAATAGACTGGAAATGCTGGTAGTTCGCGGATTAATGCCATGGCCTGCGGTTACTGGACGCCGCAGACTCAGTCTGTCGATTTTACAAAGGCATGGTCAATCCCGCTAACTATCGGTAATTAGGATCGGGGAATGGATCTGTACTATCTCGTTTTTACAGCCAAATCTTAGCGGTAGAAGGTAACCAGCATTGTTTTGTGCTTCAAATGCGAGAGTGTCTGGTTACAGCTGGCTACAAGTTGGGCAAGCTTGGTTCTTTTTAAGGCGCATGGTTTGCCATTCCATGGTTAAGCCGTCTAATAACAATAAACGTCCCACCAAATTATCACCAATTCCCATCAGTAACTTCATCGCTTCTAAAGCTTGGGTGCTGCCAATAATGCCGGTAATCGGCGCAATCACGCCGTTGCGACTGCAATTTTGTAATTCTTCACCGTCGCTTTGATACAAGCAGTTGTAGCAAGGGCTGTTATTTGCGCCTGGGGTAAAGACGCTGACTTGGCCTTCAAAACGAATCGCGGCGCCCGAAACCAAGGGGGTTTTAGCATTCACACAAGCTTGGTTAATCGCAAAACGGGTTGAAAAATTATCACTGCAATCCAATACCACATCAGCATTTTTGACTTCGCTGGCCAGCAATTCACCGCTTAAACGTGCTTTGTGTGCCAATACCCTGATTTCGGGATTGATATTTTGCAAAGTGTTAAGGGTTGAAATGACTTTATCCATCCCTATATCAGCAGTGTGATGGGCAATCTGGCGTTGCAAATTGGTTAAATCGACTTGATCGTCATCGTAGATGCTGATTTGGCCGACACCGGCGGCAGCAAGATACATGGCGGCTGGAGAGCCTAATCCGCCCGCCCCGACGATTAACACTTTGGCGTTGAGTAATGACTGCTGACCGGCAATATCCACTTGCGGCAGCATGATTTGGCGACTGTATCGGAGTAATTGTTGATCGTTCATAGTCTTTGTGTTGTCAGCTAAGGCGTAGATGATGCCAAACCGCTTGACAGAGTGCAAAAGCGGGATATTATTAGCACTCTAAGCATGAGAGTGCTAATAAATTTTTTAACCTTGTATTTTTTAATTTGAACCTAAGGAGATATTGATGAAAATTCGTCCGTTACATGACCGTATTGTCGTTAAACGCGTTGAAGAAGAAACTAAAACTGCTGGTGGCATCGTTCTACCGGGTTCTGCCGCAGAAAAACCAAGCGAAGGTGAAGTGTTGGCGGTTGGCGCTGGCAAACCTTTAGATAACGGTCAAGTCCGTGCTTTAGAAGTAAAAGTCGGCGACCGCGTGTTGTTCGGCAAATACTCTGGCACCGAAGTTAAAGTCGATGGCGAACAATTAATTGTGATGCGTGAAGACGACATTATGGGCATTTTGGGTTAATTCCTTTGTTACCCAATCTCTTTTTGACTTAACTAAACAATTTCAGGAAATTAAGAAATGGCAGCAAAAGACGTAAAATTTGGCGGCGACGCTCGTACTTTAATGGCACAAGGCGTTAACATTTTAGCTAACGCAGTAAAAGTCACTTTAGGCCCTAAAGGTCGCAACGCCGTACTAGACAAAAGCTTCGGCGCTCCAACCATCACTAAAGACGGTGTATCGGTTGCCAAAGAAATCGAATTGAAAGACAAATTCGAGAACATGGGCGCACAAATGGTTAAAGAAGTGGCTTCAAAAACTTCTGACGTTGCTGGCGACGGCACCACCACTGCGACTGTTTTAGCGCAAGCTATCGTTAATGAAGGTTTGAAATCAGTTGCCGCTGGCATGAACCCAATGGACTTGAAACGTGGTATCGACTTAGCGGTAACTGCGGCAGTTGGCGCCATCGAAAAAGCGGCGACCCCTTGCGTAGACAGCAACGCGATTGCTCAAGTAGGGACTATCTCTGCTAACTCTGATACTTCAGTCGGCGCAATCATTGCGGAAGCAATGGAAAAAGTCGGTAAAGAAGGCGTTATCACTGTTGAAGAAGGCACAGGCTTGAACAACGAATTAGACGTTGTTGAAGGTATGCAATTTGACCGTGGTTACTTGTCACCATACTTCATCAACAAACAAGAAAGCATGAGCGTCGAATTAGACGACCCATTCATTTTGTTGTATGACAAAAAAATCTCCAACATCCGCGAATTGTTGCCAGTATTAGAAGGCGTTGCCAAATCTGGCCGTTCTTTGTTAATCGTTGCTGAAGACGTTGAAGGCGAAGCCTTGGCCACTTTGGTGGTTAACAACATGCGCGGCATCGTCAAAGTAGCTGCGGTTAAAGCACCTGGTTTTGGTGACCGTCGTAAAGCCATGTTGGAAGACATCGCCATCTTGACTGGCGGTGTAGTGATTTCTGAAGAAGTCGGTTTGTCTTTAGAAAAAGCCGAAATGGACCAATTAGGTACTGCAAAACGCGTTCAAATCAGCAAAGAAAACACCACCATCATCGACGGTGCTGGCAACGAAGAGCAAATCAAAGGCCGCGTAGCGCAATTGCGTGCACAAGCTGACGAAGCAACTTCTGACTACGACCGTGAAAAATTGCAAGAACGTTTGGCTAAACTAGCTGGCGGTGTTGCTGTGATTAAAGTCGGTGCCGCTACCGAAGTTGAAATGAAAGAGAAAAAAGCCCGCGTAGAAGACGCATTACATTCAACCCGCGCTGCGGTTGAAGAAGGCGTTGTTGCTGGCGGCGGTACTGCGTTAATTCGTGCATTGTCTGCTTTAGAAGGTTTACAAGGCATCAACCACGACCAAACTGTTGGTATCAATATTTTGCGTCGCGCAATGGAAGAGCCATTACGCCAAATCGTGACCAACGCTGGCGAAGAAGCTTCTGTGGTATTGAACGAAGTCAGAAAAGGCAGCGGTAACTTTGGTTATAACGCAGCCACTGGCGAATACGGCGACATGATTCAAATGGGTATCTTAGATCCAGCTAAAGTCACTCGCTCTGCATTACAAAATGCAGCGTCTGTTGCAGGCTTGATGATCACCACGGAAGTGATGATTGCTGATGCGCCAAGTGATAACAAAGGCCCTGCAATGCCTGATATGGGCGGTATGGGTGGAATGGGCGGTATGATGTAATCGGCTCCCAGCCTAGCTAAACAAAAGCCCTAAACCGCAAGGTTTAGGGCTTTTTTATTACCATCATTGGTAGGTGGGAATCAGGACAGCGTTTCGAGCCTACGCTTTCAAATCAGCTTAAAGATCTGTCAATAATGCTTCAGCCTGCGCTTTTTGTTGTTGATTACCGGTTTTGATTACTTCTTCGGCAATAATTTTTGCCATTTCTAGATCGCCCATGTCGATATAGGCTTTTGCCAAGTCGATTTTGGTTTCGTTTTCGTCGTCCGCCCAATCAGTGTTGCTTGCATCAGGCATTTTGACTGCAGTTGGCGCTTCAAAAAACTCAAGATCGAAATCAAAGTCGCTTTTACTAGGTGAAGATTGATTAGCAACGGTTAGTTGGTCAAACGAAAAAACATCGCTAATGGCTGGCTTTGATTCTAGTGCCTGATCAGCAAAAATTGATTCGGCGTCGCGTTGGCGTTGTTGAGCTTGTTGATTTTTTCGCCACAACAACCAGCTTAAGCCAGTCAATAATCCTAATCCCAAGCTTGCTATTAACATTGTCGAAGGTCGTTCGGCTGGTGTAAGCATCCCTGAATTTGTCTGAGCGAACTGGTTTTTATTAGCAGCTTGTAAAATCGCAAGTTGTTGATCTTTTAGAGCCAACAACTGTTGCATCATACTGATTTGTTGTTCTAAAGCGGTAATCTTGGTTTGAAGCGCTAGAAAATCGTTATTGCCCGTTGTTGGAGAGTTAGCAATCGTTAGTTGTGGGTTGGAATTATTGTCTGGTTTTGTTTCTGATTTTGCTTGACTGCCAACCTCGGTTTTATCGGTGACAGTCGTTTCAACCGGAGCCGCTAATTCTAAGGGTTTGTTCTTAATTAATGGTGTAGGCTCGGTTAATGATGATTTTGATGCCAGAGCCGTTGCCATTTCTGCGCTGGGGATTTGCAATATTGCATTAGGCTTCATCGAATCGATGCTGCGATTATTAAAGGCGTCTGGATTAGCTTTTTGCAATGCATTTAACATTTGCTTGGTGCCTAATCCTCGCTCTTTACCAAGGTGCGCAGCGATACTCCATAAAGTATCACTAGCTTTAATTGGACCGTATTCTGTGCCACTTGCATTCAATGATTCGGGATTAAACCCCGCAGCTTTTTTGCTTGGTTTTACCTGTTCATTATTGGTGTCAATTGTTGGTTTGGCAGTATTGCTATCAACCGCGAGCGGAGTGGTTTGATGTGGTTGGCTAATGGGTGTTGAAGTCAAAACTTTAAATTCTCTGACTTGCGTATTTTGTGGGTTAGAAACCTCAACTAGGAAGTTTAGTCTAGGGTCTGTTAATGGCTCTTTTGAACTGACTTGTACGGTTATCGAGTCATTACCTTGGCTAGTAATTTGAAACTGTAAATTCGATAAAAATGGATGCCAAGCAATGCCCGCTTGCTCGAATTTTTCCGGTGTCGCTAAGTGAACTGAAATATCACTAGCATTTTCACCTTCTGCCAGATTGAGTTTAAATTCGGCGTTAACGGTTTGGTTTAACGCCGAATTTAGGTGAATCTCACCAATACTGAATGGCAAGCCTAGGCTTGGCGTCAGCAAGCCCACAACCGCTAAAGTTTTGCATATATAAGCAACAGATTTTAATTTCATTGTTCTAACTCAGCAGATTTAGCGGTTGTGTCGAGATAATTACAAATAATCTCTGATTAACACTTCAGCAATTTGCACGCTATTTAGCGCTGCGCCTTTTCTGACGTTGTCGCCAACGACCCACAGATCGATACCGGTTGGGTGGGAAATATCTTCACGAATCCGCCCCACAAAGACATCGTCATTACCCGATGATTCAGTCACAGCGGTTGGGTAGCCGCCATTAACCCGCTCATCAACCAAAGTCACGCCCGGTGCTGAAGCCAATAATTCACGCACTTGTTCAGCGCTGATTTTTTGCTTGGTTTCAATATGCACCGCTTCTGAGTGACCGAAAAATACCGGTACTCGCGCAGCAGTTGGATTAACCAAAATCGACTCATCGCCCATGATTTTGCGAGTTTCCCAAACCATTTTCATTTCTTCTTTGGTGTAGCCGTTGTCCATAAAGACATCAATTTGCGGCAAGACGTTGAAAGCGATTTGTTTAGGATAAACGCTGGCTTTGACCGGTTTAGTATTCAGCAAATTCGCGGTTTGTGTCGCTAATTCTTCAATCGCTTCTTTACCTGTGCCGGATACCGCTTGATAAGTCGCAACATTGATACGGGTAATGCCGACAGCATCGTAAATCGGCTTTAAAGCCACCAACATTTGGATGGTTGAACAGTTTGGGTTAGCGATAATGCCGCGATTTTTATAGTCAGCGACTTTCTCAGGATTAACCTCTGGCACCACCAACGGAATCTCATCGTCGTAGCGAAATTGCGAGGTGTTATCAATCACCACACAACCTGCCGCCGCTGCTTTTGGCGCGTATTCAGCCGAAACCGAAGCACCCGGTGAGAATAAGCCGATTTGGACTTTTGAAAAATCAAAAGTAGCTAAATCTTCCACCACCAACGAGCCGCCTTTAAACGGAATCCGTTTGCCAGCCGAGCGTTCGCTGGCTAAAGCGTAAACTTTGCCCACTGGAAAGTTGCGCTCTTCCAGGATTGAAATCATGGTTTCGCCAACTGCGCCAGTTGCTCCAACTACTGCAACATCATAAGTTTTTGACATGATTAAGCTCCTTTTAAAGCATTAACAACCGCATCACCCATTTCTGAAGTGCTGACTTTGATCATGCCTTCAGAATAAATGTCTGCCGTTCTGACTTTAGCGTCTAAAGCGCTGTTAACCGCTTGTTCAATACGATCTGCCGCCGCTGCTTCATTGAAGGTGTAACGCAACATCATGGCTACTGACAAGATGGTTGCTAATGGATTAGCAATGCCTTTGCCGGCGATGTCGGGTGCAGAACCGTGAATTGGTTCGTACATACCTTTGGCGTTGGCATCCAAAGACGCCGATGGCAACATGCCGATTGAGCCGGTTAACATCGCCGCTGTGTCAGACAAAATATCGCCGAACATATTGGTAGTTACCATCACATCAAACTGTTTTGGCGCACGAACCAACTGCATGGCAGCGTTATCAACATACATATGGCTTAATTGCACATCGGGATATTCTTTACCGACTTCGGTCATCACTTCGCGCCATAACTCGGTAACTTCGAGCACATTGGCTTTATCCACTGAGCAGAGTTTTTTGTTACGTTTTTGGGCGATTTTGAACGCAGAATGCGCAATGCGACGGATTTCTGATTCGCTGTAAATTTTGGTGTTAAACGCTTGTCTTTCACCGTTTTCCAAAATACGCGTGCCGCGTGGTTGACCGAAATAAATCCCGCCGGTTAATTCACGAACGATCATCAAATCCAAGCCAGAAACTACTTCAGGCTTCAAAGTGGAAGCATCAACCAATTGCGGATACAAAATCGCTGGACGTAGATTTGAGAACAAACCTAATTCGGAACGAATTCCCAACAAACCCCGTTCTGGACGTACCGCATGAGCCAATGGCTCCCATTTAGGACCGCCAACCGCGCCGAGCAATACCGCATCAGCGTTTTTACAGAGATTTAAAGTTTGCTGTGGTAGCGGTGTGCCAAACGCATCATAAGCCGCACCGCCAACTAACGCGTTTTCAAACACCAAATCTAAACTCATATCGGTGTTTAAGAAGCTTAAAACTTTAATCGCTTCCGCAACAATCTCTGGGCCGATACCGTCACCGGGCAAAACTGCAATTTTTCTTGTCATTGTTGTTACCTTAATC
>JBEGMT010000070.1:0-4678 GCA_041182925.1 Pseudomonadota bacterium
CATTGAAATAGCGCTCTACGACTTTGACCATTAATTCATGTTCGGCATCAATGGCCTCGGTGAGGTATTGGTCTTCGACTGTCGATGCACGACGCCAATCCCAGAATTTTGCAAAATCAATCAAGGTTTGGCTAAGTGAAACATAATAACGGGTACCGTTATATTGTTGACTGCGGGTTGTTTGGGGACTACCGCTTTGTTGGTTTTCGGACCAATTGCCTGTCGCCGATACTTGCGGCAACATTTGTCCTAGTGATTGTCCTTTTTGGGCACTACCAATCTCGGCTTTAAGCTTGGCATTTTTTAAGGCCGGATCCGATTCTAGTGCTTGTTGGTAGACGCTCAGCAAGTCTTCAGCGTAAATCGGTTTTGACATCAGTGTCAGTAACACAATCGGCAACAAAAATTTTGATTTTGGCATTTAATCAGTCTTCTATAAACGCACGAGCAATGGCATTAGACGCGGGTTGTGCAAGGTATTGGTATAAAGTGCGTTCCCCTGTGTTGATGAATACTTCGGCTGGCATTCCCGGCACCAGCTGTAACTTACTGCTTTCTGCAAGACTTTCTGGTGTGAGTTCAACACGCGCTTGGTAATAGGGTTGTCCGGTTTTTTCGTCAACAAAGCGGTCTGCCGAGACGTGAATGACTTTGCCAAACATTCTTGGCGTTTGCGATTGTTTGAAGGCGGAATATCGCACTTCAGCTTTTAAACCGACAACCACGCGATCAATATCGATAGGTGATACTTGGGCTTCGATAATCAGTTCTGAGTTTTGCGGAACAATATCCAAAATCGGATGACCCGCGCTGATAACGCCGTTTTCAGTATGGACAGTCAGTCCTTGCACCATACCACTGGCCGGCGCTTTGATAACTATTCGCTGTAGTTTGTCCTGATTAGCGGTCATCCGGTGATTGGCATCATTCAGCAGACTTTGGGTTTCGCTAAGTTTGGTTGCGACATCTTCTTGGAATTGTTTACGAATTTGCAAAATTTGTAATTGGGTTTCGCTGATTAGCATTTGATTGGTGGCAATATCTGCGATTTGCTGGGCAATCTCACCCGACTGCAAAGCGTGATTGCGATCAATATCGCGTAACCGCTGTTTATCGGCAAATCCCTCGGCCAATAAATCTTTTAAGTCATTGATTTCTTCGGCATAAGAATTAACCAGTTGTTTTTTACTTTCTACCAAGGCTTGTAAACCTTTTACTTTGCTCGAAATCTGATTAATCCGTTGATTGAGTACGGCAATTTGGCCTTCAAAACTATTTTTACGCGAGATAAAGACATTATTTTCTGCTTGTTTAGCCTCTTTAATATGTGGGTCGTCGGGGTTATCAAGTGTTTTAGGATAAATAACCGCCGGTAATTGATCGCGCTCTGCTTGTAATCGGGCAACTTGCGCCGCCAATGCGATAAATTGACCTCGGGCAATTTCAAGTTGGGCTTTGATTTGTGTATCGTCTAACAGCAGCAAAGGTTCGCCTTCATTAATCAAATCACCGTCTTTGACAAAAATTTTTGCCACGATGCCACCGTCTAAATGTTGTACGGTTTTTTTGTAGGATTTGACCACCACTACCCCAGTTGCTAATGCCGAGCTATCCAAAGGTGCTAAAAAAGCCCAGCCGCCAAATAAACCAAAGGTCACCAACACAATCATGGCACCAATGGTGCGAATGCCACGATCATTGGTTTGTTCTGACGGGTTTGCTGTGTTCAATGGGTTTGGATTGGATGTCATGCTGGTTTTGGTGATTGGTTGGTATTGGGCGCTACCGATTGTTGTTTTTGCTGTTGTAGATAATTAATCACTTGATCTTTAGGACCAAAAACCACCAGATTCCCTTCGTTCAGTATCATCAGCTTATCGACTTTTGAAAGGATATTATTACGGTGAGTGATAACGATAACAGTGGTTTGCTTTTGTTTGAGTTGCAATAAGGCTTTCTCTAAAGCGCCATCGCCTTGATCGTCTAAATTCGAGTTTGGCTCATCCAAAACGACCAGTACAGGATTGCCATACAAAGCTCTAGCCAAGCCAATTCGTTGCCTCTGTCCACCGGATAAGTTACCCACACCTGAGCCAATCACTGTGTCATAGCCATCGGGGAAACGTAGAATCAATTCGTGAACATCGGCCATTTGAGCGGCTTCCACTACCTTTTCGGCATCGACTTGACCAAATCGGGCAATATTTTCACTAATCGTGCCTTCAAATAATTCAATGTCTTGCGGCAAATAGCCAATAAATCGCCCTAAATGCTCTCTGTCCCAGTGGAAAATTTCTGCCCCATCTAAACGAATAGCGCCATTCGCTGTTGGCCAAATCCCCAGTAATGCGCGTGCCAAGGTGGATTTACCGGCACCGCTTGGGCCAAGCACCCCAACGATGTCAGCTTTTTCAATCGTCAAACTCAGACCTTTGATAACCGGCAATTTGCTTCCCGGCGGAACAACGATAGCATTTTCCAGTTGCAAATAACCTAGCGGATCAGGTAATTGCATTCGCTCAGCATCGGCAGGCATTTTTTGCAAAATATCAGTCAGGCGTTGGTATTGATCTCGCGCACTGATAAAACCTTTCCAGGTGCTAATCATTAAGTCAATCGGCGCTAAAGCCCGGCCCATCAAAATAGAGCCACCAATCATTAGGCCAGGCGATATTTGGCGTTCAATCACTAGATAAGCGCCTATGCCTAAAATTAAAGACTGTGAAGACAGGCGGATCACTTTGGATAAAGCGGTCAACAAACCTGCTCTGGAACTGGCCAAAGCTTGTAATGTGATTACTTTAGTTGCGCCCTCCATCCAGCGCTCACGAATGTTAGCCAGCATTCCCATTGATTCAATGACTTCGGCATTGCGGAAGTTTTTGGCTAACATCCCACGCGTATAGATAGAGAGGTTATTGGCATCGGTTAGTGTTTTTGAGGTGGCTTTTTCGGTTGCGTAGGCGACCATGCATAAAATGATTGCGGTTAAAACCGAAAACCAGCCGTACCAAGGATGAAAAACGAATAACAAACCCAGATAAATTGGCATCCAGGGAATATCAAAAAAAGCAAACAAACCATTACCGGTTAGAAACTGTCGTAAGCCGGTTAAATCGTCCAACGGTTGTGTCGTCGCTTTTTGCCCACCGGAATAAAGTGACTGTTTGAAAGCGACCTTAAAAAGTCGCTGATTTAACAAATTTTCCAAGCGGGTACTGACTTTAACCAGAATTTGCGATCGAACCCATTCCAGCGCAGCAAGCGTCATAAATAAAACGATAACGATTAAAGTCAACATGAATAATGTTGACAGATTACCGGTAGTAACTACTCGATCATACACTTGTAACATGTAGATTGAGGGAACGATCATCAAGAAGTTGATTAATAAACTAAAACCAGCTGCTGATAAAAATGAACCTCGACACAGGTTTAGTGCTTGGTCTAAATCGGATTTGAGTGCAAATTTCATTCGTTAGGCATAAACAGAGGTTAAATTTTTACGAATATTAACAACTCTACACCACTCGATTAGTTTAAGCGAAATTAGCTTATCTAATTTTGCAAGCATGACAAACATTTAGATTTAACCGGGCGGCCACTGCATCGCTCTACCCGCCAGTAAATGCAGGTGTAAATGATGCACAGATTGGCCACCGTCATCATTGCAGTTAATCACGGTGCGATAGCCGCTGTCTGCATAGCCGTGTTGTTCGGCAAGTTTGGCGGCGGTTTGTAATAATTGCCCAGCTAAAACCGTATCATCCAAGCCATTCAAATTGGCAATGTGGGGTTTAGGGATAATCAGTAGATGTAACGGTGCTTGCGGCTGTATGTCGCGAAACGCCAGTAAATTGTCATCTTCGTAGACCACATCCGGCTTAATCTCACCGGCCGCCATTTTGCAAAATAAACAATTCGTCATGGTTAACTCCTAAACATTAAATCAATCGCGCCCATAAATCGTATTCGTCGGCTTCTTCGATTTCGACTTGCACGAAATCACCGACTTTTAAATGCGTGGCGCGATCAATGAAGACTTGGCCGTCGATTTCCGGTGCATCGCTCTGACTACGAGCGACTGCGCCCTCTTCCACCACTTCATCAATCAACACCGTTTCGATGCGACCGACACGACGTTGTAAACGTGCGGCACTAATCCCAGCTTGATGTTCCATGAAACGCGCTAATCGTTCTTGCTTGACAGCTTCTGGCACTGAATCTGGCAAATCGTTAGCTGCGGCGCCTTTCACGGGCGAATAAGCGAAACAGCCGACTCGGTCCATTTGCGCTTCGGTTAAGAAATCTAATAATTCTTGGAACTCTTCCTCAGTTTCACCGGGAAAGCCGACAATAAAGGTACTGCGGATAGTTAAATCGGGGCAGATTTTGCGCCAAGCCCGAATCCGTTCCAAGTTGTTTTCTGCCGCTGCCGGACGCTTCATCAACTTTAAAATCCGGCTATTAGCGTGTTGGAATGGAATATCCAAATACGGCAAAATCTTACCCGCCGCCATTAATGGCACCACCTCATCAACGTGCGGATAAGGGTAAACGTAATGCATCCGCACCCAAATTCCCAATTCACCCAAGGCTTGCGCCAAATCATAAAAACGGGTGCGAATGTCCTGACCTTGCCAGGGACGAGTTTGATATTTCAAATCCAGACCATAAG
>JBEGMT010000071.1:0-3146 GCA_041182925.1 Pseudomonadota bacterium
TTTTAATCCAATCCACTAGCCCATGCCAAAATTCGCTACCAAATAAAACCAATGGCAAGCGGCAGGTTTTATGGGTTTGCATTAAGGTTAGGGCTTCAAAAAATTCATCTAAAGTACCAAAACCGCCAGGCATACAAACATAGCCGATTGAATAGCGGACAAACATTAATTTACGGACGAAAAAGTAGCGAAAGTTGAGTGATAGATTTTGGTAAGGATTGGGGTGTTGTTCTTTCGGTAGCTCGATATTCAGGCCAATCGAGATTTGATTTTGTTGGTTGGCACCTTTGTTGGCGGCTTCCATAATCCCCGGTCCGCCGCCGCTCATAATTGCAAAACCCTGTTGGCTTAGGCGCTCTGCCAATTGCACGGTTTGTTGGTAGTAATAACTATCAAGCGGCAATCGCGCAGAACCAAAAATCGACACGGTTTCTGGCAAATTGCTCAGTTGTTCAAAGCCTTCGGTCAATTCGTGGGAGATGCGGAAAATCCGCCAGTATTGATCGGCTTTAAGATCGCCGATCATGCTGCCGTAGGCGCTATGGTTTTGATGGTTATTGCTAGTGATCATGTTTATTGTTCAGCAAGATCGCTGTGTTCCATCACGTAAGTGCTGATTTTGGTTAAATCGTCGCTGTTGAATTGTTTAAACCCCGGCATGAGCCACGAACCTTGGCTGATTTTCTGGCTGAGATAGGCCAGATTGTCTTTTTCAGTGGTTAAGCTGAACAGACTGCCGTTATTCGCCGGTTTATGGCATTCGGCACAAGCGGCTTGAAAGATTTGTTCACCAGTCGCCTGTGGCTCTGGGCTGTAGTCGCGTGAGCAAGCAGCTAATGTCAGCAATGCCGCCATCCAGATTAAGCGCTGCGTCATTGCGAGTTCTCAAGCTTGAAAATCAATTGCCCCGCTTGAACCGTGTGAGTGACGCGGCCACGTAAATTTTGCTGCCAATAGGGGGTGTTGATGCCAGCGCTATGCCAGTTTTGGCGATTTACTTGCCAATTGGCATTGGGGTCAAACACACAAACATCAGCGGCTTGACCGATGCTTAAACTGCCGGCTGCCAAGCCCAAAATACTTGCGGGTTGTTGGGTGAGTTTGGCGATGGCGTGATTTAAAGCGATGCCGTGTTGTTGGCTTAACTCCAGCATCAAAGGAACTAAAGTTTCGACTGAAGCAATGCCCGCTTCTGTTTCAGGAAAGGCGCCGAGTTTGGCGTCTAAATCATGCGGTTGGTGGTCAGAGCAAATCGCGTCAATGGTGCCATTGGCAAGACCGTCACGTAGATATTGGCGGTCGATTTGGCTGCGGAATGGCGGAATCACATGGTAATTACTATCAAACGGAATCACATCGTTCTCGGTGAGGTGCAATTGGTGAATCGCGACATCAGCGGTAATGTTTGAGCCGTATTTTTTGGCTTGTTGCAGTTTGATTACCGATTGTTTGCAGCTGATTTGGCTAATGTGCAAGCGGCAACCGGTTAATTCGGCTAATTCTAAACATTGCGCTAAGGCAATCGATTCAGCGGCAGCGGGAATCCCCGGTAAACCGTAACGGCTGGCAACTGCGCCTTCGTGAGCGCAGCCTTTGCCGCTTAATGAGGTTTCGTTGGCGCGGTAAATCACTAATAAATCGTGAGTGGCCGCGTATTCCATGGCTCGACGCAAAATCAGCAGATTGTTTAATGAATTACCGGCATTGCTGACCGCGATACAGCCGGCTTGTTTTAAGGCAAATAAATTGCTGAGGTCGTTACCCGCTAAGCCTTGGCTGAGTGCGCCCAGCGTATAAACTTGTGGGTAGCCGGCTTTTTCGGCTTTGTCTTTAATAAACTCAACCACCGCTGGGGTGTCGATAGTCGGTTTGGTATCCGGTGGTAGGCATAATGAGGTGACACCGGCTGCGGCTGCGGCGTGGGTTTCGCTGACGATGCTACCTTTTTGGCTGTGACCCG
Organism: Pseudomonadota bacterium; assembly: GCA_041182925.1. Lineage (GTDB taxonomy): Bacteria > Pseudomonadota > Gammaproteobacteria > Methylococcales > Methylomonadaceae > Methylomonas. Next base: position 1,961 of record JBEGMT010000071.1, read on the forward strand.
GTTCGCGTAACCGCACGCTTAAATCAATAAAACCTGGGCAGATGATTTGGCCGCTGGCGTCGATTACAGTTTCAGCTGTTGCGTTGCTGTCGGCACTGAGTAGCTCGGCAATTTTGCCGTCTTTGATGCTTAATGAGCCGATTTGGTCGATATTGTTAGCCGGATCAATGATGCGGCCGTTACGAATTAAAATACTGCTCATGCTGCACCGCCTTGGCTTTGCATTGCCATTGACATCACTGCCATTCGCACCGCGATACCGTTGCTGACTTGTTGCAAAATCACCGAATGCGAGCCATCAGCAACGCTGGAGGCAATTTCCACGCCGCGATTAATTGGGCCGGGGTGCATGACAATCACATCGCTTTTGGCGTATTTAAGTTTGGCCTCGGTTAGGCCAAAGCAGCGGAAATATTCGCTTTCGCTAGGTAAAAATGCTGAATTCATACGTTCTTTTTGCAGGCGCAACATAATAACCACATCGACATCGTTCAAGCCTTCGTTCATATCGTGTAAAGCGGTGACGCCCATGCTGGTGACATCGGCGGGGAGTAGGGTTTTTGGGGCAATCACGCGCACATCGCTAACGCCCAAGGTGTTCAATGCCAAAATCTGTGAACGAGCGACACGAGAATGCAGAATATCGCCGACGATGGCGACTTTTAAGCCTTCAAACTGCTTTTTATGCTGACGAATGGTGAACATATCCAGCATGGCCTGGGTGGGGTGAGCGTGTTGACCGTCGCCAGCATTGATAACGCTGATATGCGGGGCAGTTTGTTGGGCGATAAAGTGTGCCGCACCGCTGAGGGCATGGCGTACCACAAACATATCAACCTGCATCGCTTCCAGATTACGAATGGTATCGAGCAAACTTTCGCCTTTGGATGTCGCCGATGTGGCGATGTTCATGTTCAGCACGTCGGCGGATAAACGGGTCGCCGCTAATTCAAAGGTGGTGCGGGTGCGAGTGCTGTTTTCAAAGAACAAATTGATGATGGTTTTGCCGCGTAGCAAGGGTACTTTTTTAACCTGATGCTCTGACATATCGACAAACGATTCGGCAGTGTCGAGAATTTCAGTGAGTAATGGTTTGCTCAAGCCTTCGATGGTCAGAAAGTGTTTGAGCTTGCCGGATTCGGTGAGTTGTAAATGTCGAGTCATGGTTTAAGCAGGGCAAGCAGTG
>JBEGMT010000072.1:0-3852 GCA_041182925.1 Pseudomonadota bacterium
GCAATTTTAAAAATCCTAGAAAAGCGATGGCCGTGGTTGCTTTAGCAGGCCCTGTCTCGAATATCTTAATGGCGGTGTTTTGGGCCTTATTAGCGCGGGTCGGAGTGCTATTTCATGAATATGAATTTATGTCTTTACCTTTGATTTATAGCGGTGTTGCCGGTATCAGCATCAATTTGGTATTGGCCTTAATCAATTTATTACCGATTCCTCCTTTAGATGGTAGTCGAATTTTAACCGGCATTTTGCCTAGCTATTGGGCTTGGCAATACAACCGCTTAGAGCGCTTTGGTTTTGCGATTTTGCTGTTGTTATTAGCGACTGATTTTTTAGGTGTGATTTTGCAATACCCAATGTTCTATGCTCAACAGCTGTTTTTTAGCTTGGCTGGGCTTTAATCGTTCATGGAGGCCTCAGTAGAGAATCAAGCGAATCAGACGATTTCACCGTTTGCATTGGTAGACGGCCAACCTTATGAGGTTGTACCCGATGATTTATACATCCCACCGGATGCCTTAGAAGTCTTTTTAGATGCATTTGAAGGGCCTTTAGATTTATTGTTGTATTTGATTCGTAAGCAAAATCTGGATATTCTCAATATTCCGATTGCACAGATTACCCATCAATACATCGGTTATATCGAAATGATGGATCAATTGCGTTTGGAGTTGGCAGCAGAATATTTAGTGATGGCGGCTTTATTAGCTGAAATTAAATCGCGAATGTTATTGCCCAGACAATCGGAAAGTGAAGACGAAGAAGATGATCCACGAGCCTTTTTGATTCGTAAGCTGCAAGAATACGAAGCGATAAAACGGGTGGCAGAAGAAATTGATTTGCTGCCCCGACAAGAGCGCGATACCTTTGAAGCCCTAGTTGATACATCGTCGGTATCGACGGTACAGCAAAAATTGCCCTATGTAGACCTAAAAGACATATTACTGGCGTTTCAAGATGTTTTAAAACGAGCCGAACGACTCACTCACCATCAAATAACCAAAGAACCTTTATCAGTCCGTGAACGAATGGCAACCATTTTGGAAAAACTTAACGGGGCAGATTTCCTCCCTTTCGCAGCGTGTTTTACCCGAAGTGAAGGAAAAAACGGAGTGGTTGTCTCGTTTCTTGCCGTCCTTGAACTCAGCAAAGAAGGAATCATCGACATTTTCCAGCCCGAACCCTGCGCCGATATTAACGTCAGAGTTCGAGTCGCCAGTTGAAACCACTGAGCTAGCGATTAGCGAAGATGTTGTACCGGTTAAACCTAGAGCAAAGCGCAAAACCAAAACCCAACTCGTTGAAACGGTTTATTTGCCAGCGCCACGACGTAAAGTTAGCCGATTGCCGAAACAACGGTTTAGCCATCAAAGTTGGTCTGCAGGGCTTGTAATTAACGATTCTGTTGAATCGGTGGTCGAAATCACCGAAGAAGCAATTGAACATCATCAGATTCCAGTCCGGCAACGGCGAATTTCAAGATTGCCGGATTATTTGGCCGATAAAAATGGTTGGGCGTATGTAGAACCGGTTGTTATTGAAAGCGTTGAACCTGCCATCGAAATTATTAATCTGGTTGAACCAACTCCAGTTTCAAGCTTTCGTAAAGCAGTTCGATTATCGAGCCAATTATGTAATCGTGAAGGTTGGCAGCATTATCCAACTAATCTGGTTGTTCGCCGACGCAGCCCAAAATTACCGGCTATGTTGGCTTTAAAAAACCACTGGCGCTATTCATCTTTGCCCGCTAGTTTGACGCTTGAACAGCCAATAACGCCATCACCAACGACTTTAAACCAACCAGCCACTGAGTGCGACGTGAATATTAAACGCATCGTAGAAGCCATGCTGTTTGCTGCCAACAGACCGATGAGCATCAAACAGATTCAAGAAACCTTTCCCGAATGGCAACAGCCGAATAGTGCTGATATTCAAGATGCTTTACGCTCAATTGCCGAAGATTATCAAGACCGCCCCGTTGGTTTAAAACAACTGGCTAGTGGTTATCGGTTTCAGGTTAAAGAAGGCATGGCGCACTGGGTTACGCGCTTGTTTGAGGAAAAGCCAGCCCGCTATTCAAGAGCTTTATTGGAAACGGTAGCGATTATTGCTTATCGCCAACCGGTAACCCGTGGCGAAATTGAAGAAATTCGCGGCGTTAGCGTAAGCACCAGCATTGTACAAACCTTGTTGGAACGTGAATGGGTACGGGTAATTGCCCATAAAGAAGTCCCCGGTCGTCCGGCTTTGTACGGCACCACTAAACAATTTTTAGACTATTTCAATTTAACTTCATTAAGTGAGTTGCCAACCTTAATGGAAATTGCCGACCTAGATTTCGGCAACGCAACTCAACCGCAACCTGAGCAGGAACAACGTGAAAGATCGCAAACCGACCCATTCGAGAACCTCGAACCCAAACACACCGAGCAAATCAAGCCAAGCCAAGCCGAGCAATCCGAAGCCGCGTCCGAACCACAAGACCAGCAAACCGCGTCCGTTTACCCCACCCAAGGTGACACTCTCCACTAAACCGATTACTGAAGGCGGCGAGCGGATTCAAAAGTTGTTAGCGCGTGCGGGGTTAGGTTCACGCCGCGAAATCGAGCGTTGGATCGAAGAGGGGCGATTAACCGTCAACAGTCAGCCGGTGCAATTGGGCTACCATCTCAAAGTGGGTGATTATTTGCAGATTAATGGCCGGGTAGTGAAATGGGAAAAATACGCCGATCAACCAACGCGGGTTTTAGTCTATAACAAACCGGTTGGCGAATTAGTGACTCGCCGCGATCCTGAAGGGCGTCCGGTGATTTTTACCCAATTGCCACGCTTGCAAGTTGGGCGCTGGATTGCTGTCGGTCGTTTGGATATCAATACCTCTGGTTTGTTATTAGTCACCAATAACGGTGAGTTAGCCAACCGTTTAATGCATCCTTCACGCGAAGTAGAGCGGGAATATGCGGTACGGATTTTGGGCGAAGTCGATGATGCGATGATTGAGCGCCTGAAAACCGGTGTCGAATTGGAAGATGGTTCAGCGCGGTTTGATGAGCTGCGTTTTTATGCCGGAGAAGGCGCGAATAAATGGTTTTACGTCACCGTTAAACAAGGCCGTAATCGTTTGGTTAGACGCTTGTGGGAATCGCAAGAAGTGAAAGTCAGTCGTTTGATTCGGGTGCGTTACGGCGCAGTGGTATTGCCTGATCGAATCAGAGCGCACGCCTACTACGAATTAGAACCTAAAGAATTACAGGAACTAATGCAGTTTGTTGATTTATAAACTGATGTCGCGGCTGCAATTGAGGTTTGAAGTGGCTTTGATTAAATAATCAGTGATCTGGGTTCAAATTGTTTTGAATTTCAAGCAAAAAAATCCGATTCGAAGCAGGATTGAGAGGAGGAAACATGAGTGCTAACACGACATTTTTATATTGCATTGGAATCTAACCGCCAAGTGTTAAAAGGTTAAGAGATTGTTAGAGAAAAACCCGATTCTGCCGATTTTTTATAGTTTTCGGCGTTGTCCCTATGCGATGCGTGCGCGTTTGGCCATTGCCTCTTCTGGGGTGATGGTCGAACTGCGCGAAATTGAACTGAAACATAAACCCGATGCGATGTTAATCGCCTCACCGAAAGGCACAGTGCCGGTGCTAGTTTTAGAAGACGGGCTGGTGATTGATGAAAGTTTCGATATTATGCGCTGGGCATTACAGCAAAATGATCCAAACAACTGGCTTTCTAGCTTAAATGCCGATGAGATTAAACAGCTGATTGCTTTTAATGATGGCGAGTTTAAGCAAGCTTTAGATCGCTACAAATATGCCGATCGTTACCCAGAATTTCCAGAAAGCCATT
>JBEGMT010000073.1:0-7698 GCA_041182925.1 Pseudomonadota bacterium
GTATTGTGTGCCAGCCAAGGTGAAATAATCGTCTTGGCCGCCGCCAATTGCTTGGACAATTTCCAACCGATCACCGTCTTTAACGGTTTGAGTGGCATGTTCGGTGAACGGCAAAATTTCCATGTTTAATTCCACCGCAATCCGCTTGCCGGTTAAACCCAAATCAGCAATCACATCAGCCACTGTGCAGTTGTCACCATATTCGCGGCTATCGCCATTAACCTGTACTTTCATGCTTAACCCTTCGCTTTAATTGCTGCGCGGCGTTGCTGAACGGCAGACGCCAAATGATTCAGTAAACCCACCGTGTCATCCCAACCCAAGCAAGGGTCGGTGATGCTTTGTCCATAGACCAAGCTGCCGCCATTTTCACCGTCTTGACGACCTTCGACTAAGTGACTTTCCGCCATAATGCCGATAATGCGGCTGTCGCCATTAGCGATTTGACCACCCACATCTTGGCCGACTAACAATTGGCGTTCGTATTTTTTCATGCAGTTAGCGTGGCTGAAATCAATCATGATATTCGGACGCAAACCGGCTTTTTCTAAACCTGTGGCGACTTGCTCAACGCTGACTTCGTCGTAATTGGGTCTGTCGTTGCCGCCTCTTAAAATGATGTGGGCATCTTCGTTACCGCGAGTTGAGAAAATCGCCGAGCGACCTTCTTTGGTCAATGATAAAAAGTGGTGTGGGCTCATTGCGGCATTAATCGCGTCGATAGCAATTTTGAAACCGCCATCAGTGGCGTTTTTGAAACCGACTGGGCAAGACAAACCAGAGGCTAATTCTCTATGAACTTGGCTTTCAGTGGTTCTAGCACCGATCGCCCCCCATGAAATCAGGTCAGATACATATTGTGGTGTAATCAAATCCAGATATTCCGTCGCAGCAGGCACGCCGAGATTATTAACATCAGCCAACACTTTACGAGCCAAACGCAGACCTTTATTGATGTTAAAACTTGAATTCAAATCTGGGTCATTAATCAAGCCTTTCCAGCCAACCGTAGTACGCGGTTTTTCAAAATAGACCCGCATCACAATCACTAAATCGTCTTGCAATTGGTCAATCACCGCTTTCAAACGTCCAGCATACTCAACCGCCGCATCGGGATCGTGGATTGAGCAAGGGCCAATCACCACTAACAAGCGATCATCGTCACCCGTCAAAATGTTATGAATCGCCGCCCGCGCTTTTAAAATGGTTTTGGCAGCCACTTCGGTCATGGGAATTTCTTCATGAACCTGAATCGGCGGCACCACATCCTTGGTTTCGCAAATTCTTAAATCATCGGTGTTGTAATTAGTTTGCATGACACTGAGTGTTGGTAGACGAATCAAATCAGTTATTTTAACCGTTTTGCGGAGGAGGGGATACAAGCAATGGGTTTGGGCGCTGCGGAATATAAAAATCAGCTGTAGATAAGCTACAATCCATCGACTTGTTTTTTAGCGCTTTACGCTATGTATTGGGATGTAATCAAAGTTAACTGTGAATCTGATTTAAGCTTAAGTGTTACTTTTAAAGATGGCACTCAAGGCAAAGTGGTTTTTAAAAAAACCCATTTAACCGTTGTGTTTCAGGCACTTAAAGACCCCCATTTTTTCATCGTGTATCAATTAACAATGGCACAGTTGTTTGGCCTGACGAGATTGATTTAGCTCCCGACGCCATGTACCGCGAAATTAAACGCTGCGGTGAATGGATTTTAAAATAGCCCTTAACTATCGACATTGAACCGACCAACCACCAGCCGCCGCTATCGCCAACTTAGTCACAACAGCAATCAGCCTTTAGCCCTAAAAATCAAACGCGGCTTGGCTTACGCGCTGTTGGTGTTCATCGGCAGTTCGCTACTATTAGTCGCTTTGCTGCGCTTTATGCCTGCGCCCACCTCGGCTTTCATGCTCAATCAACACTTTGAAGACCTGTTTGCAGGCCAAGGCTATCGCGCGATTAATCAAGACTGGGTCAGTTACGAAAAAATCTCCAAACACGCCTCGCAAGCGGTAATTGCCTCCGAAGACCAGCTGTTTTATCAACACAACGGCTTCGACATCAACGCCATCCAAAAAGCCTATCAACGCTATGAAAACGGCGGCAGCTTGCGTGGTGCCAGCACTATCAGCCAGCAAGTCGCTAAAAATCTGTTTTTAGTACCGGCCAAAAATCTGGTTCGCAAAGCCTTGGAAATTTGGTTTACCGTGTTACTGGAAATGCTGTGGAGCAAAGAACGGATTTTAGAAATGTATTTAAACATCGCTGAATTTGGCGACCATTTATTTGGCATCGAAGCCGCCAGTCGCCATTATTTCGGCATCCCCGCCAAACAGCTTTCTGCCGAACAAAGCGCCTTACTCGCCGCGACGCTACCGAATCCAATTCGCTTTAAAGCCAACCAACCCAGCGAATATGTTTACAAACGCCAAGCTTGGATTTTGCGGCAAATGCGTCATTTTTAAGCCTTAACGAACAGGTTACAATCCTCGTTTTAGCTTTTAATCTGGATTCTGCATGAAATTGCTTACTTTTCTTCATCAAGGCCAATCGAAAATTGGCGCAGTGGTTGATAACAACATCGTGGTTGCGACTGGCAATATCGACCATGCTGACACTATGATCGCCTTCCTCACCAGCGGTGCCAGCGGTTTAAACGCCCTGCAAAACTTGATTGATAGCGGCAATCACCGTATCAACCTAGCCGATGTGACGTTGCAAGCACCGATTCCACGCCCCGGCAAATTGCTAGGCATTGGCCTTAACTACGCTGATCACATTGGCGAAACCGGCCTTGAAAAACCTGAATATCCAACTTTTTTCACCAAACAAAGCACCTGCGTGATTGCCGATGGCGAAGCGATTCACTGCCCTAAAGTTTCGGATAAAGTCGATTATGAAGGCGAATTAGCGTTTGTAATTGGCAAACGCTGCCGTAATGTGCCGCCTGAACAAGCGCATGAAGTGATTGCTGGCTACACAATTTGTAACGATGTCACGGTGCGCGACTGGCAATTCCGCACCCCCACTTGGACTATCGGCAAATCTTTCGACACCCACGGCCCAATTGGCCCTTGGATAGTCACCAAAGACGAAATCGCCGACCCGCACAATCTCAGCCTAAAAACTTGGGTGGATGACGAATTACGCCAAAATGCCAACACCGGCGAAATGATTTTTAACTGTTACGAGCAAATTGCCTATCTCAGCCAAGCGATGACTTTGGAACCTGGCGACGTAATTAGCACCGGCACCCCTAGCGGCGTTGGGGTAAAAATGAAACCACGCGGCTATTTAAAACCGGGGCAAGTGGTACGAATTGAAATTGAAGGTATTGGTCAATTACAAAACCCCGTGATTAACGAACCGGATAATTTTGTCGGTTAAGATTCAATTAAGCCTGCCTCTTGTAAGCTAAACCCAACTTAAATAAAAGAGGGCAAATCGCCAAGAGGCAGTTATGAAAACTTTGAAAATCACCGCGTTAGTTATTGCTACATTAACTTTGTCAGGTTGTGCAACCCATCCATACAACGGTGGCTACGCAGCTTACAGCGCCAGCTATTCAAGCACACCGGTTTCATATCCTGCCGCTCGATACCACTACTCACAACCTTACTACGCCGCACCGGTTTATCCCGTGGCCCCTCGTTATGTACCTGCGCCGGTATTGCAGTTTAATTACGGCGGCGGACATGAAAGACATTTTGAACACGGTCATCATGACTACAGACCACAACACCATTTCTCACACGGTCATCATGGTCGTCATCATGAGCGGGATTATCACTAATCCCGTTTCTATCCGAAAAACCTAAAGCTCTATCCTAATCCCCAATTCAATCACTCGCTCAACTGGAATTTTGAAGTATTCAATCGCGCTGCTTGAGTTGTGGGTTAAGAATCTGAACAAAGAACGGCGCCATTTGGGCATTGGGCTTTTACGACGGAAAGCCAAGCGTTCGCTGCCGATGAAAAACGATACGTTCTTTTGATCGATGTCCAAACCTTCATGACAACAAAGCTGTAAAGCCCGTCGCACATCTTGCTGTTCCTGAAAACCAAAATACATTTTGACGCGGAAGAAATTACGGTTATCGCCAAAAGCGCGGATTTTCAAACGATGAGCTTCATCAACATACGGCTCTTCTTTGGTAACAATCGTTAAAACAACGATTTTTTCATGCAAGACATGGTTGTGTTCCAAATTATGCAATAGCACTTGCGGCACACCGTGGACGTTGCGTGCTAAATAAATCGCTGTACCTTCTACGGTTGCCAGCGGATGATCCTTAATCCGCTCTTCCAATTCTTCAAATAAAACCCGTTTTTCATCCAGATATTGGGCCAGCATCGCTTTACCTTTAATCCAAGTGGTCATGATTAAGAACAGCACGGTACCCACCACCAATGGCAACCAGCCGCCGGTGGGGATTTTTAAGCTATTTGATGATAAAAACAGAAAATCAATCAACATAAACACCGACAAGAAGCTGATGCTGGTGACTTGGTTCCATTTCCATAAGGCTTGAATCACGATAAACGCCAGCAAGGTATCAACGATCATGGTGCCGGTCACCGCAATACCGTAAGACGAAGCTAATGCCGATGAGGATTGAAAACTCAATACCAAAATAAATACCGCCACCATTAACAACCAGTTAACCGCTGGGATATAAACTTGCCCCATTTCATCACCGGAGGTGTGAAGAATATTCATTCGAGGGCAATAGCCTAATTGAATTGCTTGGCGAGTCACCGAGAAAGCACCGGAAATCACCGCTTGCGAGGCAATCACGGTCGCCAATGTCGATAAAATTAATAACGGATATAACGCCCAGCTTGGCGCTAATAAGTAGAAAGGATTTTGTATAGCATCAGGGTTACTAATTAACAAAGCGCCTTGGCCAAAATAATTCAGTAACAACGCGGGAAATACGAACCCAAACCAAGCAAAACGAATTGGTTTTAAACCAAAATGTCCCATATCGGCATATAACGCCTCGGCACCGGTAATCGCTAATACCACCGAGCCCATAATCAAAAAGCCTTTCCAACCTAATTCAAACAACAGATGGACAGCGTAATACGGGTTAACCGCCATTAAAACATCAGGGGCTTTGACAATGTTGATTAGGCCCAACACACCCAGCGTTGAAAACCAAAAAATCATCACCGGCGCGAACATTTTGCCGACTTTACCGGTACCTTTGGCTTGGACGATAAACAGCACACTTAACACGATGATGGTAATCAACAAACTATAGTGATCAAGCTGCGGGGCGATAATCTTCAAACCTTCCACCGCACTGAGTACTGAAATTGCAGGGGTAATAATGCTATCGCCATAAAATAATGACGCCCCCAACAAGCCAATGGTGACAATAAATAGCTGTCGTTGCGGATTGCTTTTCGAGCCATGCAAAGCCAACGCCATCAAAGCCATAATCCCACCTTCGCCTTTGTTGTCGGCTCGCATAATAAAGGTGGCGTATTTAATCGTGACCACCAAGGTCAACGACCAGAAAATCAACGATAACACCCCCAACACATGCTCGGCATCCGTCACCAAACCGCCATGAAAAACCTCTTTAATTGCGTACAGCGGGCTGGTGCCAATATCACCAAACACCACACCGATGGCACTTAACGCCAGCGAGGCCAGTTGTTGTTTAGATTGCGTTGTATGCTTTGCAGACATGGATTGATTCCAAATTAACGGATGAGTTAAAACAAATAAGCAGAAAACAGGATTGAATCAGACAGGATTTTTGTTTTTGCCGGCATTTTTTTCGATGAATTCAATCATTAAACTAGCAATATCTTTGCCTGAGGTTTTTTCGATACCTTGTAAACCAGGCGAAGAATTGACTTCCATCACCAAAGGCCCTCGGTTAGAACGTAATAAATCGACACCACAGACATTTAAGCCCATCACTTTAGCGGCTCCCACCGCAACGGCGCGTTCTTGTGGGGTTAATTTAATCGCGGTTGCCGAGCCACCACGATGCAGATTAGAACGAAACTCGCCTTCTGCCCCTTGCCGTTTCATCGCCGCCACCACTTTATCACCAATCACAAAACAACGAATGTCACTACCCGCTGCTTCTTTGACAAATTCTTGCACCATGATGTTGGCATTCAAGCCCATGAAAGCTTGAATCACGCTACGAGCAGCATTATCAGTTTCGGCTAAAACCACGCCAATACCTTGTGAGCCTTCGACCATTTTTATCACCAGCGGCGCACCGCCGACTTCTGAAATCAGGTCATCAATATTGTCGGGATTATGGGCGAAAGCGGTGATGGGTAAATCGATGCCTTTTCTGACCAGTAATTGGCTGGAGGCCAGTTTGTCGCGGGAGCGGGTGATGGCGTCTGAGTTGTTGAGAACAAAGGTATTCATGACCTCGAACTGCCGCAACACCGCCGTACCAAAGAAGGTTAACGAGGCACCGATGCGCGGAATCACTGCATCATATTCGGCTAGATTTTCACCTTGATAATGAATCGATGGCTTCATGTCGGTGATATTCATGTAGCAATGGGTTGGATCAAGCACCCGCGCTTGATGACCTCTCGCCGTAGCCGCTGCCATTAATCTTACACTGGAATACAAAGTGCTATCGCGGGAGAGAATGGCGATTTTCATAGTAGCGATTAGAACTGGATAGCGTCGAAATCGTTAGCTTGTTGATGCTCGGCTTGGGGATCGATTGCTTGATCTCTCACCAACCACACCGTCTGCAAACCCGCTTGGCGAGCGGCGTCTAATTCTTCTCGTATATCGGATAAGAACACAATCTGTTCAGCGGGTAATTGCAAAGCGTCAATAATGTTCTGATAAGATGCCACTTCGCGTTTGCCGCCGATATGGGTATCAAAATAACCGGAAAACAGCGGGGTTAAATCACCGGCTTCGCTAAAGCCAAACAACAGTTTTTGCGCTTGCACTGAACCGGACGAATAAACATATAAAGCCAAGCCTTGTTGATGCCAAGCTTTTAAACAGCGGGTGGCATCCTCGTAAATATGGCCTTTAAAATCACCTTGTTGATAACCGGCTTCCCAAATCAAACCTTGTAGCGATTTTAGCGCGGTGATTTTTTGGTCGCTATCAATCCAGTCAATAAATTGATCAATTAAAGCGGGGGTGTCGAGGTCGGCAGCAACGGTTTGACGGGCATCGTCTAACAAGGCTTTAACAGCGACATCATTTTGATGGGCGGTGACAAAAGCCGGTAAATGTTGGCGAGCGTAAGGGAATAACACCTCTTTAACAAACGACAGCGAGGACGTGGTGCCCTCAATGTCGGTGACAATCGCTTTAATCATAAGGCAGCCAGATATTGGTCAAGCGTAGGGAAGCGGTCGGCAATCTCATCACCGGTAAAATCAGCCACCCAACCGTCTTCAGTAACGAACAAACGAATACACTTAAAATGCGGCGTTTCGCCCATATCAAACCAATGTTTGGTATCGGCTGGCACGCTGATTAAATCGCCTTGTTCGCAAAGTAGCGCATAGACTTGGTCTTCAACATGCAAGGAAAACAAACCGCGACCTTCCACGAAAAACCTCACTTCAAAATCGCTGTGGGTGTGTTCGGACAAAAACTTTTGCCGTAATTGCGCGGCATTGGGATGGTCGGCGCTGAGGCTAATCACATCAACTGACTGAAAACCGTATTGTTGTTTG
>JBEGMT010000074.1:0-9295 GCA_041182925.1 Pseudomonadota bacterium
GTTTTATTGGTAATCAACTGGCATTGCGCTTGCCGGAACGCGGTGATGAAGTGATAGGCGTTGATAATCTCAACGATTATTACGATGTCAGTTTGAAAATCGACCGCTTGGCGCGAATTAAAGACCATACCAATTACACCGATGTTCGCCTTGATCTAGCCGACCGCGCTGGCATTGAAGCCTTGTTTAAACAGCATCAACCACAAAAAGTAGTTAATCTGGCCGCGCAAGCTGGGGTTCGTTATTCCATCCAAAATCCTCATGCTTATATCGATAGCAACATTGTCGGCTTCATGAATATTTTAGAAGGTTGCCGTTACAACCAAGTCGAGCATTTAGTTTATGCTTCTAGCAGCTCGGTTTATGGTGCCAATCAATCGATGCCGTTTTCAGTGCATGACAATGTTGACCATCCATTAAGCCTGTATGCGGCATCGAAAAAAGCCAATGAATTAATGGCTCACACTTACAGCAGTCTTTACCAGCTACCCACCACTGGCTTGCGGTTTTTTACCGTTTACGGCCCGTGGGGTCGACCTGATATGGCGCCATTTTTATTCGCTAAAGCGATTTTGGCCGGCAAAAGTATCGATGTTTTCAACTACGGCAACCACCGCCGCGATTTCACTTTTATTGATGACATCGTCGAAGGTGTGATCAGAACTTTAGACCATACAGCACAAGCCAACCCCGACTGGAACGGCCTCACCCCCGATTCTGCCACCAGCAAAGCGCCTTGGCGAATCTACAACATTGGCAATCAACAGCCGGTCGAGTTAATGCGCTTTATCGAAACTTTGGAAAATTGCTTCGGTAAAAGCGTCGAGAAAAATCTGCTACCAATGCAACTTGGCGATGTGCCCGATACTTATGCCGATGTCGAAGCCTTGATTAGCGATGTTGGCTACAAACCCAATACCAGTATTGAGCAAGGTGTTGAGCAGTTTGTGAAATGGTATTTAGCGTATTACCAGTTGTAAGCAACAGCGGCCAGCCATCTCAGGCTTGAGCCCTATCCAGCAATAAAGTATAGTTTCGAGCCATGAAGATTCAGACCATCAATACGCATCCGGTTGTTACTCCTACGCCAATCCTTGGCCTACTGTTGTTATGCTTATCGCTTAGCCTGTTGCCCTGATGGGCACTTACTCTATCTTATTAAAATACCTAACCTTTTTCTGTTTTCTCGGCTAAAACGCCGAACGTTTCATGAACGGAGTTCTCATGAAAGATAAATTAATCATATTTGACACAACCTTGCGCGATGGCGAACAAAGTCCTGGCGCATCGATGACTCGTGATGAAAAAGTCCGCATTGCTCGGGCTTTGGAACGTATGAAAGTGGACGTGATTGAAGCCGGTTTTCCAGCCGCCAGCCAAGGTGATTTTGAATCGGTTCAAGCCGTTGCTGACGTGATTAAAGACAGCACAGTTTGCGGTTTGGCGCGTGCTTTGGATAAAGACATCGACCGAGCTGGTGAAGCCTTACGCGGTGCCAAAAGCTCACGCATCCACACCTTCATCGCCACCTCACCGATTCACATGCAGAAAAAACTCAATATGACACCGGATCAGGTGATTGAGTATGCAGTCAGAGCGGTAAAACGTGCCCGTCAATACACCGATAACGTCGAGTTTTCACCCGAAGACGCTGGCCGTTCGGAAGAAGACTTTTTGTGCCGGATTTTGGAAGCGGTGATTGATGCTGGTGCTCGCACTTTAAACATCCCTGACACCGTCGGTTACAGTATGCCGCAGCAATTTGGCGTCACTATCGCCAACTTGATTCAACGGATTCCCAATTCTGACAAAGCAATTTTCTCGGTGCATTGCCACAATGACTTAGGTTTGGCGGTTGCCAACTCCTTATCGGCAGTCATGAATGGCGCCCGCCAAGTTGAATGTACCATCAACGGCTTGGGCGAACGCGCGGGTAATGCGTCATTAGAAGAAGTGGTAATGGCAATCCGCACTCGCCAAGACTTTTTCCCTTGTGACACCAGCTTGGATACCCGCGAAATCGTCACCTGCTCGAAATTAGTGTCGTCAATTACCGGTTTCCCCGTCCAGCCTAACAAAGCGATTGTTGGCGCGAATGCGTTCGCTCACGAATCAGGCATTCACCAAGATGGGGTATTGAAAAATCGTGAAACTTACGAAATTATGCTGGCAGAAGATGTGGGTTGGGCAACCAATCGCATGGTGTTGGGCAAACATTCAGGCCGTAATGCCTTCAAAACTCGGATGGCCGAATTAGGCGTCGAATTTGCTGGCGAAGCTGATTTAAACGATGCGTTTTTCCGCTTCAAACAATTAGCCGACAAAAAACACGATATTTTTGATGAAGACTTACAAGCCTTAATCTCCGAACAAAGCTTTGAAGCCGAAGATGAACACATCAAATTAGTCGCGTTGAAAGTCTGCTCAGAAACGGGTGAAGTTCCTAATGCCACCGTCACTATTCGCGTCGATGGCAAAGAACTGACCGGTAGCGCCCAAGGCGGCGGCGCAGTTGATGCCAGCTTAAAAGCGATTGAAAGTCTGGTTACAACAGGCGCCAGCTTAGAGCTGTATTCAGTCAACAACATTACCACCGGCACCGATGCACAAGGTGAAGTGACGGTTAGATTGGAAAAAGCTGGCCGGATTGTCAATGGTTCAGGCGCTGACACCGACATTGTTATCGCCTCTGCCAAAGCTTATATCAACGCGGTCAACAAACTACAAAGCGCGGATCAAAAACAGCATCCGCAAAAAGGCGAAGTCTAAACAGCAATGGACGAAGCCACTCGGTTGCAGTATTTGCAAGCTATGGGTATTGATGTCTGGGTTCCCAGACATCAAGCCGATAGCGAGCCAATAGCGATTGAAGCGCACGAAACCACTCATACTGATTCACAGCAAGCTTGGACTGATCTACAACAGCAAGTCAGCCAATGTGACGCCTGCGACTTATGCAAAACTCGCACCCAAACCGTGTTTGGGATCGGCAATCGCCATGCCACTTGGTTGCTAATCGGCGAAGCACCGGGACAAAACGAAGATTTACAAGGCGAACCCTTTGTCGGCAAAGCTGGTCAATTACTCAACGAAATGCTCAGAGCCATTGGCCTCGACCGCGAACAAGTCTACATCGCCAACATGCTGAAATGCCGTCCCCCCAACAACCGTGACCCACAAGCCGATGAAGTCGCGGCCTGTAACGGCTTTTTGCAACAACAAATTGCCTTGTTACAACCCAAAATCATCTTGGCGGTCGGTCGAATTGCCGCACAAAACCTGCTCAAAACTCAACAACCGCTGAGCCGTTTGCGTGGCACTCAACATCAACTTGATGGCATTCCATTAGTGGTCGTCCATCATCCGGCTTATCTATTACGCTCGTTAACCGAAAAAGCCAAAGCTTGGGAAGACTTGCAATTTGCCTTGTCGATTTATCAAACCGTTTAAAACAATACTATGTGGAAATTGCTACACAATCTAAAAGATACCCTGTTCTACAATGCCGACCGCCAGTTTTACGCCAAAGTATTTCCCGAATCGGTCAAAGGTCACGATCTGATGCGAATTAGACGCATGGATCAGGTTGATTTAGACAGTGTGTTAGCGATTGAAAACCAGAATTACGAATTTCCTTGGTCACAAGGCGTGTTCGAAGACTGCTTCCAAACCATGACCTATACCAACTGGGTTTGCGAAGATACCGATGACACTATCGTTGGCTATGCGATTATTTCTGCTGTGGTTGGGGAAGCGCATATTATGAACATCAGCGTTAACCCTCAATATCAAGGCCAAGGCATAGGTCGCAAAATGCTTAACCACCTAATCGAATACGCCCGCCCTCGCGCCGAAAAAATCTTTTTAGAAGTCAGACCCAGTAACCTCAACGCCATTCATTTATACAAAAGCAACGGTTTTAAAGAAATTGGCATTCGCAAAGGCTACTACCCTGCTAAAGACGGTCGTGAAGATGCGATTATGTTTGAACTAGACTTAGTACCGATGTTGGGCAATTACTCAACGCCGTAATCTTTAACCCCTAACTTTATTCAAATTGCTAAACTTGTAATTGTAATTGCGCAATTAAACGCCTAAAACTGGCTTAGCCAACCAAGCGTATTCAACGGCTAACTAATTACCAGGCAACTCTGTCGGGTGAGTTAACGTCCGATCCAGAGGCAATTGCTCGTTTTAGCCTTTTGGCCGGGTTATGTGAATCCAATGTGACGCAATTAGAGTGAAATCAAACGATCTGCAATGGCGAGTAGCATGGATACATCCCGACCCAGCCAAAGCGGGTAAGGCTATTGGTGTGCCCTTGAATGGTCATGCGGTGAAATGATTCGGTCTCAGTATTTATCAAGACTTGTATAGGTATTACGGGCCAATAATTATGCTTGGTGGAAATTAGGTTAGGATTTTTGCTGCACAATTTGAGACATACTTGGACTAACTGGAGTCGAAGCAGCAAGACCGCTCAATGTAGTACAGGAGTTGGGTGGTTGATCTGATTATATGATGTTTTTTTCGATATGCACATTTAGCGTGATAGCATCTGGCACATCATGCCGTCAGTATAGACACACTTTTTAGTGCAACTACAAATTTAGAAATCAATGAACTTAGGTTAAGTTATTGAATTTATTGGGGTGAACGATGGGGCTCGAACCCACGACAACCGGAATCACAATCCGGGACTCTACCAACTGAGCTACGCTCACCATAATGACTTTTTTGAAATGGCACGCTTGGCAGGACTCGAACCTGCGACCCTCGGCTTAGAAGGCCGATGCTCTATCCAGCTGAGCTACAAGCGCAAATCTTGGTCGGGGTAGAGAGATTCGAACTCCCGACATCCTGCTCCCAAAGCAGGCGCGCTACCAGACTGCGCTATACCCCGAATTTGACCTTCTAGTTTAGGAAGCTATGAACTCCCCGTGAAGAATGCTTATAATAGTCTTTATTCTTTTGTTCGTCAAACACTTTTTCTAAATTTTCTACAATTTGGTTTTGACGATTTGATAAATGCTTTCTGACTCGGCCTCAGCATTCTGCATAATGCTTTTTAATTCCAGCAACTTAGCTTCAGCGAAATCCCGATCCTTCAAACTTGCTGCATTAATATCAACATTCAAAGCCGCACTTTTTAAAGCCGCATAAGCCGACATCACCGCCACGCCCGCATCGCTAATCACACCTAAATTACCCTTTTCAGCCGCAACCCGACTCAAAGCAATCGCTTTCGCACACGCTTTAGCACATTCCAAAGGCACAATAGTGGCTTGTTTTAAAACGATTTGGATTTGCTGATTGCGATGGGCTTTTTCTTCGTCGGTGCTTTTAGGCAAGCCATAACAAGCCATCAATTGATTAAACACATCAACATCAGCCTTAATCATGCCAGTCAAGGTTTCGCGCAACGCTTCCGCTTCAACTAATAAAGCTCGCATATCAGCATCGACCTCAGCATATTTCGGCTTACCAATAGTGAGATTACAAACCATACTCACCAAAGCCGCTGCTTGTGCGCCCATTAACGCCGCCGCACTACCTCCGCCCGGCGTCGCTTGCTTACTGGCTAATAGCTCAAGATAAGTTTGCAATGATTGCTGTTTAATTTCGCTCATCATTAACCCTTAGTTTTCTCTGCGCCAAATAGTATTGCCACCAGCAACATCTTCCAATACCACGCCCTGCGCTTTTAATTGATCGCGAATGCTATCGGCTTGCGCCCAATTTTTATTCGCTTTAGCAGTTTTACGATCATCAATTAGCTGTTCGATTTGCTCTGCGCTAATGCCATCATCGCCAGCGCCACCTTTTAAAAATTGATCAGGCTCATCCTGCAACAAGCCCAACAAAGCCGCCAACGCTTTTAAAGTCGCCGCCAACACTTGTTTTTCATTGGCTTTATTCAACTCCCGCGCTAAATCAAACAACACCGACAACGCCACTGGCGTATTGAAATCATCATCCATCGCTTGCTGGAAACGCTCGACATAAGCCTGATCCAAAGTCACATCAGCAATCTCAACCCCACGTAACGCTGTGTACAAGCGAGTCAATGCCACACCCGCCTCATCCAACTGCTCATCCGAATAATTCAACGGACTGCGGTAATGGCTAGACAAAATAAAGAAACGAATAATCTCAGGTCGATATTGCTTCAACACCTCGCGCACGGTAAAAAAATTGCCCAAAGATTTGGACATTTTTTCTTCATTAACCCGCACAAAACCATTGTGCATCCAATAATTCACAAAAGTTTCACCGGTTGCGCCTTCGGATTGAGCAATTTCATTTTCATGATGTGGAAATTGCAAATCCATACCGCCGCCGTGAATATCAAAATGATTCCCTAAGCAGCAAGTAGACATCGCCGAGCATTCGATATGCCAACCCGGACGCCCTTTACCCCACGGCGAATCCCAAGCCGGCTCATCAGGCTTAGCCATTTTCCACAACACAAAATCGATAGGATCGCGTTTGGCGCTATCAATATCGACCCGCTCACCGGCTTGCAAATCCTCAATATTTTTACCCGACAATTTGCCATAGCCTTGAAAACGACTCACCGCATAAAACACATCACCATTGCTACCAACATAAGCAAACTGCTTATCGATTAAAGTCACTATCATCTTAATAATGTCATCAATCGATTGCGTCGCTCTTGGCTCAATATCTGGCGGCAACACCGACAAAGCGCGCTCATCTTCATGCATTGCCTCAATAAAACTCTCAGTCAACGCCATAAACGACTCACCACGCTCATTAGCGCGTTGAATAATCTTGTCATCAATATCAGTCACATTACGCACATAAGTCAGCTGATAACCCGAATGACGTAAATAACGCGCCACCGTATCAAACACCACCATCACCCGCGCATGGCCAATATGACAGTAATCGTAAACCGTCATCCCACAGACATACATGCCGACTTTAGGATAGTTTCTAGGTTTAAATTCTTGCTTGCTTCTGGTTAAGGTATTGTAGATTTTCAACATGATGATAATGATTGGATACTGCGAAACAGCCAGCAATCTATCAAGATTCCAGCTTCTCTTTCAAGATAAAAACACATAGAATTCGGCGCTTACAGCAATCTTGAGGAAATCTAATGCGTAAAGCTCTTGTTTATTTAATGCTGTTTTTGTTCACAACCCTTTCATTTGCAACGGAAAAGAAAATGTCCGACACCCAAACCAAAGTAAAATTAACCACTTCACTTGGCGCGATTGTTATTCAACTTAACAACGAAAAAGCCCCGATTTCAGCCGCTAACTTTGCAACCTATGTCAAAGAAGGTTTCTACAATGGCACCATTTTTCACCGTGTAATTCCTGGCTTTATGGCACAAGGCGGTGGTTTTGATACCGGTTTCAACCAAAAATCAACCAACCCAACCATCCAAAACGAAGCAGACAACGGCTTAAAAAACACCCGTGGCAGCATCGCCATGGCGCGTACCAACGCCCCACACTCAGCTAGCTCACAATTCTTTATCAACTATAAAGACAACAGCTTTTTAGACCACACCAGCCCAACCCCAAGCGGCTGGGGTTATGCGGTATTTGGCGAAGTGATCGAAGGCATGGACGTGGTTGACGCAATGGCAAAACAACCCACCGGCAACCGTGGCGGTCATCAAGATGTGCCAAAAACCGACATCGTGATTGAAACAGCTGAAATCATCGAATAAGTATTAAGGGTTTCTGTTTATTCTAAGCAATTATCGATAAAGGAAACCTTGCCAACCCACTCTGCAAGGCAGCGGCCTTGTAGGGTGGATAAGCGCAGCGCCTCCACTCATCAGCGAATCAAACCCGTGAAAACCGACATCCTGTTCATCTCCGACCTGCATATCTCACTAGAAAAAACCGAGATTACCCAACGCTTCCTCAATTTCCTGCAACACCGCGCCAGCCAAGCCCAAGCGCTCTACATTCTCGGTGATTTATTTGATGCCTGGATTGGCGATGACGACAACACCCCGCCCAACAAAACCATCAAAAAAGCCCTAAAACAGCTCAGCGACTCTGGCACCGCCATTTACTTAATCCAAGGTAATCGCGATTTTTTACTAGGGCCGGGCTTTTGCCAACAAGCCGGAATCAGCTTATTAGATGAATACGCGGTGATCGACCTAAACGGCCAAAACGCGCTATTGACTCACGGTGACTTACTCTGCACCGACGACCTAGCCTATCAAGCCTTCCGCCTAAAAGCCCACAGCCCAGAATGGCAACAAAACGTACTATCCAAACCCTTATTGCTCAGACTACTCGCCGCCCGCTGGTATCGTTTACGCAGTTATTTTCACAAACGCGGCAAAACCCAAGACATTATGGACGTCAATCAACAAACCGTGATTGACGTCATGCGCCAACACCAATGCCAGCTATTAATCCACGGCCATACCCATAGACCGAATCGACATCAATTTATGCTGGATGGGCAAGCGGCAACAAGGTGGGTGTTAGCGGATTGGAAAAAACACAGTGCAGAGATATTGTGTTGGGATGGCGGGGAGTTTAGGGTTGAAGCGGTTGAATGTAATTGCCTAAACGCTGTTTGACGGTTTCAAGATGATGTAGCGGCATTAAACTCTTGAGCAAGTCGCGCCCTAACAGAATCAACCGAAACCGCCCGAGCTGGATCAGCCTTGAGTGCGTCATAGGCGGGAGCAACCTGTTCACAATAATGTGAAGCATATCCTAATATCTAAGTCAGTTAATTAAATCCTCACTTCGCAAAAAATTAAAAAACTTGTCTAAGATTGCTTTATTTCGGTCAATTATTTGCTGTTCATTAAATTCTTCGTAGCGAATAAGCTCACTTATTTCAGAAATCTTACTAGCTAATTTATTTTTTCCTCGACGATGCTCACCACTGTAAATCTTCTTCTTATCTTCGAACCTGTAATCTGATGCTTTAATATTAATACTTTCCTCAAGCAATACTTTATTGCCAAGCGATTCAAGATGACTATCAGCTTGTAGACCTCTTTCCATTTCTTGACGCTTCTTCGAATAGATGTGCTCCAGATCAAAACTCTCTTTTAAATCAAGAGGTTGTTGATCAAAAAATGTATGCGCGTACCAAGTAATCATAGATCGAGTAATAGACCTCTGATTAGTAAACACATAATTCTCAAAAAGCGCCCGTGCCTGAGCCTCATTAAATTTGTATTTAGAGAAACTGATATCAATCCCATTAATTAGGCTAACCATTTCATCATACACAGGTGTTCGCAGTGCGTTTACGCCAGGATTAGTAATTGCATAGG
>JBEGMT010000075.1:0-2700 GCA_041182925.1 Pseudomonadota bacterium
TGTTGATACTTACCAGTATCGCAAGCAGGAAGATCGTTATTCTCGTCGGGTGACGATGGATGAAATTGAGAAAAACGATTTCAATCTGAATATCTCGCGTTATGTCAGCACGGCTAAAGCCGAGGTGCAAATTGATTTGCAGGCTATTAATGATGAGTTAGTGGTGTTGCAGGAAACTATCATCGCCAGCACTGAAAAGCATAACCAATTCCTGATTGAATTAGGCTTAGCGCCTTTGCCTTGATTTGTACTTACGAGTGGCGCACAATCATTGGCGGTATTCAGCATAGAGAAATTATTATGGTTAAACAAAGTCGTCTTAATATTCGTTGTGATATGCGAACGCGAACTTTGTTGGATAAAGCCGCGACTTATGCCCATGTTAGTCTTTCTGAATTTGTGTTATCTCAGGCGCTGGCTTCTGCTGAAAAAATTATACAGGCTAATGAAAACATTACTTTGAATCCTGAGGATTTTCAGGCTTTTCTAACCGCTTTAGATAGTCAATCGGAGCCTAACCTAGCATTACAAAATGCTTTTAAACGTCATTCTGAACAAGTCTCATATTGATGTTATATAGCATCAGATCATTAGATAAATTGGTCGATACGATATCTTTTCAAGCGGGACAACCATTGTTAGATCAATATATTCAACGCTATGCTTCACAAGATGTGAAACGACAGGTTGCCAAGGTGTTTATTGCCACGCCGACCGATAAGACGACTCAATTGGCGGGTTTTTTCACTTTAAGTGCTGGCAGTATCAGTTGCAGTGATTTGCCGGATAGTTGGGCGAAAAAATTGCCACGTTATCCTATGCCTGTGGCGTTGATTGGTCGATTAGCGGTTGATTACCGTTTTCAAGGTAAAGGATTAGGTTCAATTTTATTAGCAGATGCTTGTCGTAAAGTGATCAATGCAAGTGCAACGTTAGCAGTGGTTGGTATTGTTGTTGAAGCCAAAGATGTCGCTACGTCTAATTTTTATCAACATTTTGGTTTTACGCCTTTACCTGGCATTTCTTCACGTTTGATATTGCCTATGTCGGCAATATCAAGATAACCACTAATCTCAGTCAATCCTTTCTATGCGGTTATAATGCCGCCATTTTTTTCGTCAATAAAACTAGCAAATGAGTCAGCAACGTAAAGCAGTCGCCTTGATTTCAGGGGGCTTAGATTCCATGCTTGCCACCAAAGCGGTGATGGAGCAGGGCATTCATGTCGAAGGTATCAATTTTTTTACCGGTTTTTGTGTTGAGGGTCACACTCATGCGATTCGTAAACGCGATTCTGATAAACCTAAGCGCAATAACTCCTTGTGGGTTGCTGAGCAGCTAGGTATTAAGTTACATATCATTGATATTATTGAAGAATACAAACAAGTATTGCTTAATCCCAAGCACGGTTACGGCGCTAACATGAATCCTTGTTTGGATTGCAAGATTTTCATGGTCAACAAGGCTAAGCAATGGATGCTGGAAAACGGTTTTGATTTCATTATCACTGGGGAAGTGATCGGCCAACGGCCAATGTCGCAACGCAAACAAACCATGCCCATTATCGCTGCCCAGTCGGGTGCTGATGATTTATTGCTACGGCCTTTATGCGCCAAAAACTTACCAGCCACTCTGCCAGAACGCGAAGGCTGGATTGATAGAAACCAATTATTCGATATTACTGGCCGTTCGCGTAAGCCGCAATTTGCCTTGGCGAAACAGTTTGGCTTTACCGATTTTGCTCAGCCAGCCGGTGGTTGCTGTTTCTTAACTGATGAAAGTTATTCTTTAAAATTGGTCGATTTATGGAAAGCGCGTGGCAAACGCGATTATGAATTAGACGATGTAATGTTGTTGAAAGTGGGACGTCATATTCGCCCTAAGCCGCATTTTAAATTGATTGTTGCCCGTGAAGATGGCGAATCGCAGTTTATGAGTGGCTACAAAAAAGAATATTTCAGCATGAATTGCCATAGTCATCGCGGACCTTTGGTGTTGATTGATGGCACAGTTGACGAGGATGATTTGCATTTGGCGGCACAGATTTTGGCGCGTTATGGTCAAGGTCGTGAGGCCGAGCAGGTGGAAGTGACTTTGCGTGATCAACAGGGTAACGAACGCAACATTGTGGTGAAACCTTTGTTGGAAGATGAGATTCCTAAAGAGTGGTATGTATGAGTCAGGAAACCTTAAATGTGCGGCGTATGCTGTGCCCTTTGCCGGTGATTCGCACTCAGGATAAAGTTAAAACTTTGCAGAGTGGTGACATTTTAAGCGTCGAATGTACCGATCCTGGGGTGATGCAGGATATTCCGGCTTGGTGTCGGATTAATGGTCATACGGTTTTAGAAACTCGTGCCGAAAACGGCGAGTATGTGATTGTTTTACAAGTGGTTTAACTTCAATTTTTAGCAGGAAATTTTATGGCAGTCGGTGATACTTCATTCCCTGAAATGCACTTGGTCAAAGGTATCAAGATTGGTACTTGCAATGCCGGTATTAAGCAAACGGTGCGCGATGATATTTTGTTAATCGAAATGGCCGAAGGTGGCAGTTGTGCGGCCGTGTTTACCCAAAACGCTTTTTGCGCAGCACCGGTGACTGTGGCTAGAGCGCATTTAGCACAAGCACCGCGCTGGTTGCTGGTTAATTCTGGCAATGCTAATGCCGGTACTGGGGAGCAAGGGATGCGTGATGCGC
>JBEGMT010000076.1:0-3094 GCA_041182925.1 Pseudomonadota bacterium
GCAAAAAACTCTATGAATTAGCGCGTGAAGGCAAAACCGTTGATAGGCCAGCGCGACGCATCACGATTTATGAGATTAAATTGCTGGATTTTGATTCAAAACAAATCAGTTTAGATGTACGCTGCTCAAAAGGTACCTATATTCGTTCCTTGGCTGAAGATATTGGTCACCATTTAGGCAGTTGCGCTACCGTTACCGCTCTGCGTCGCACGGCTTCTGGACAATTTGCTTTAACCGACGCTTTGACTATTGAACAGCTTCGCGATATGGATTTGACAACTTTGTATGCCAGTCTGCTGCCAGTTGATTTACCTTTAAGCCATATTCCCGCTGTTTTAGTAGGTACAGATCAAGTCAATCGTATCCAACAAGGCCAGCAAATTAACGTCGATAGCACCGCGTTAGGTATAGTTAGAATCTACAGCCCGCAGTGCTTTTTAGGCTTGGGCGAAATGCTAATAAATGGTAAACTTGCCCCGAAAAAACTATTTCACTTGGATAATCAAGCACATTGATAATTCAAATAAAAAACATCATGCCTTTCTACACCCTATTGTGGAATCGCTGATTAGCTTGGTCGTCATCAAACGGCCGTTATTTTAAAAAACCATTAATCGATAGGGATTAAAATGTCGTTAACCGCAGAACAAAAAAAAGCAATCGTTGAAGAATACCGCTTGTCAGACACTGACACTGGTTCCACTGAAGTTCAAGTGGCTTTATTGACTGCTAACATCAATCAATTGACCCCACACTTTGTAGCTCACAAAAAAGACAACCACTCACGTCGTGGTTTGTTGCGTATGGTTAACCAACGCCGCAAATTGTTGGACTATTTGAAAAATAGCGATGTAGCGCGTTACCGTTCATTAATTGAACGCTTAGGTATCCGTAAGTAATACCACTATGAAACGGCACACCTTTGTGCCGTTTCTGCTTTATAGCCCCATTTTTATACAACCTTTAAACACAAAGGAACCTTATAGTGAATCCTATCAGGAAACAATTTCAGTACGGCGATCGTCTCGTCACATTAGAAACAGGTGAAATTGCCCGCCAAGCCAATGGTGCGGTAATGATTGATGTTGAAGGCACCTCTTTATTGGTGACCGTTGTTGGTAAAAAAGAAGCGAGTGGCGGAGATTTTTTCCCACTAACCGTTAACTACCAAGAAAAAGCCTTTGCTGCCGGTAAAATCCCTGGTGGCTTTTTTAAACGCGAAGGCCGTCCAAGCGAAAACGAAACCTTGATTTCTCGTTTAATCGACCGTCCGATTCGCCCATTGTTTCCTGAAGGCTTTACTAACGAAGTACAAATTATTGCAACTGTCGTTTCATTAAATCCAGAAGTCGATACCGAAATCCCGGCTTTGCTTGGAGCATCGGCTGCATTAGCGGTATCTGGCTTACCATTCAACGGCCCATTAGGTGCGGCTTGCGTTGGTTACAACAACGACGGCGAATACATCTTGAACCCTTCCTTGCCAGCCTTGAAAGAATCAAGATTGCAATTGGTGGTTGCAGGTACTCAACAAGCGGTTCTGATGGTTGAATCAGAAGCGGATTTATTATCCGAAGAAGTGATGTTAGGCGCCGTATTGTTCGGTCACGAACATATGCAAGTCGCTATCAATGCTATCAACGAATTCGCCGCTGAAGTTGCAACCCCAGCAATTGCCTGGACACCCGTTGAAACTAACCAAGCACTAAAAGCCGCCGTTGCCGCAGAAGCGGAACAAAGCATCAAAGCCGCTTATCAAGTGGCAGAAAAATTAGTCAGACAAGATCAATTAAGCGCCATCAGAACCGCTGTCGTTGAGAAATTGACCGCTGATGAGCAATATAGCGAAAAAGATATTCGCGCTGTGATTGAAAATCTGGAATATGACGTAGTTCGTGGCGCAATTTTGAATGATCGCACCCGAATTGACGGTCGTGACTTAAGCACAGTTAGACCAATCACCATTAGAACTGGCGTATTACCAAGAACTCACGGCTCTGCTTTGTTCACACGCGGTGAAACTCAAGCCTTAGTCGTGGCTACTTTAGGTACCGAACGTGATGCACAAATCATTGATGCATTGTCTGGCGAATACAAAGAGCCATTCATGCTGCATTACAACTTCCCTCCGTTCAGCGTCGGTGAAACAGGATTTGTTGGCTCACCAAAACGCCGCGAAATCGGTCATGGTCGTTTAGCAAAACGCGGTGTTGCCGCCGTATTGCCAAACATGTCTGAATTCCCTTACGTGATTCGCGTAGTATCAGAAATTACCGAATCAAACGGCTCAAGTTCAATGGCTTCTGTTTGCGGTAGCAGCTTGGCTTTGATGGATGCCGGCGTACCAATCAAAGCCCCTGTTGCCGGTATTGCGATGGGCTTGATTAAAGAAGGCGATAAATTCGCAGTTTTGTCTGACATCTTGGGCGACGAAGATCACCTTGGCGACATGGACTTCAAAGTGGCTGGTTCAGAAAACGGCGTTACTGCTTTACAAATGGACATCAAAATCGACGGTATCACCGCCGAAATTATGAAAGTCGCATTAGAACAAGCGAAACAGGGTCGTCTGCACATCTTGGGCGAGATGAACAAAGCCTTGTCTAGCACTCGCGAAGAAATGTCTGATTTTGCACCGCGCATCATCACGTTCAAAATCGATCCAAGCAAAATCCGTGAAGTCATCGGCAAAGGTGGTGTCACCATTCGCGCGATTACCGAACAAACCGGCGCCAGCATTGATTTGACCGATGACGGTATCGTTAATGTTGCTTCTGTTGACAAAGCGGCTGGTGAAGAAGCGCGCCGCATGATTGAAGAAATCACTGCGGAAGTCGAAGTCGGTAAGGTTTACGAAGGTAAAGTGGTTCGTTTAATGGACTTCGGTGCATTCGTGACTATTTTGCCTGGCAAAGACGGCTTGGTTCACATTTCGCAAATCTCTGATGAGCGCGTCGAAAATGTCAGTGACAAACTGTCTGAAGGCGATATAGTCCGCGTGAAGGTGCTGGAAATCGACCGTCAAGGCCGTGTTCGTTTAAGCATGAAAGAAGTCGATAGCGAATAATTTCGTTATTTTTGCTTAATATAAGAC
>JBEGMT010000077.1:0-2858 GCA_041182925.1 Pseudomonadota bacterium
TTCTAGGAGGGCTATATTAGTAAAATCATTTTCATAACTATCGCAGCTATCAAAAATAGAGGATGACAGATCTTCGTAGTCTTCACTTTTTTTTTGGCGGGATAAGGTATTTGTGCGATTATTGAGAGTACCATCAAAAAATAAACTAAACCTTATTTTTGCAGATGGTTTTTCCTGATGATCGCTATTTTCATTTGCGTAAGGACACTTTTCAGTAGTAGACATAATAAACCTTACTATTTTAGAGTTGGAGAGAAGTGAGATCAGTATCTAAATTAATCAATATTCGCTGATCAGTCCCAGACAAGGTTTCCAAAAACTGAGAAAGTCGAGTTTCTTCATTAAAGTCTTTACGTGTCAGTAAAACTTTTTGCCATTCAGAAAACGGCCATGGAAATTGCTTATTGACTCTTAGTTCCAGTAAACATTCAAAGCTTGATTTTTTGTGTAGATCACATTGATGAGCGAATGCCAATGTTTCCGTACAGAATTTAATGATTTCTTCGGTTTGGTGGCGAGCATACCAATCAGGGTGCTTTCTTTTGAGTAGAGCCATCGCCCATTGAGGCTCATGATTTTCTATAGCCGTTTTAATCTGGTTTAATTGGGCTTGGGTAATAGTTAACATATAGTCTACTAATTGAAAAGGACTTATTATTAATTATTCTATTTTTAACTGATTTTTTCAATCAAAAAATAAGGGCTTTGTTGCATAAATAGCTTGTTTCTCGATAGTTTCAGGGAAATGCATTACACATTAAACCGTTTTGTTGTTCAAATGTTGTTTACAAAACGAATCTGTTGAAGTCTAGGTCATTGATTAACTGAGCATCTTAGTTGTAGGTGTCAAACGCTAATGAGTCCATGATTTTTATCACAAGCGAGTAGTAACAAGTGAGCATGATAAGCTTTTTAATATTAAGGGTTACGGTTTTTAAGCAGAATGAAATCTAGGAAATCACATTCGCTCATGTAACAATGCATCTGTCTTCATTACCTGATAAGGAAACAGCTGTAAATGGCCATAATAAAAGCAAAATCATCTCGAGCTGAATTGGCATATTCATTGGTTTGTGACTTGCAGCGACGTTTTGTTAGTCGTTTGAACAAAATCAGCGACAATTTCGGCAATGGCAATCCTTTTGTACCAATAGAATGGTTACGTGACGATGGTAAGCATGGCGGTGGTATGCGCTTTATGGCGACCGACGATACGATATTCAATCGCGCTTCTGTCAATATCTCTCAAGTTCAGTATGACGATGATGAGACCAAGAAGCTGGCATCTGCTTCGGCGATTTCCACTATTATCCATCCTGTTAATCCTTTAGCACCTTCAGTGCATATTCACATCAGCTGGACTGAAATGAAAGATGATTGTGGCTATTGGCGCGTTATGGCTGATCTAAACCCATCTAATGACTACGATTCTGATAGGGCGCAGTTTGTCGACAAACTCAAGCGAGCGGCGCCGAAACAGTATGATGAAGCCGCTGTACAGGGTGATTGTTACTTCTATATTCCAGTATTGGGGCGTCATCGTGGCGTAGCACATTTTTATTTGGAAAACTATTTCAGCGATGACTTTAATAGCGATTTAGAGCTGGCAAAGACGGTCGGTGAGGCGGCTATTGATACTTATTGTGATATTTTGTCTTCGGCGCTTGAAACTCGCACCTTGCCAACCGATGAGCATCGGAACAAGCAGCTTGATTACCATACGTTGTATTTGTTTCAGGTGCTAACACTAGATCGAGGAACTACATCGGGTTTATTGGTGCATGATCAAAATGATATTGGCATTCTTGCATCGTTGCCATCACACATAAATCGTGATTTGCTTGGGTCTTGGCTGCAGAAAATGCCACCACCACAGGATCAGTTGTTGCAAAACATTCTTACTTGCCTACCAGCAAACGACATTTGCTTGGTTGAAGATGATACTAAGCAAGCGTTGGCGAATTGTCTTCGGCAACATTACCTAATCCATCCAGAGGCGATCAATTTGCAGGCAGCCGGTAATGTTATTCCTTCAACCGTCAACAACCATCGTTGAAATTGCATCAGAGCCTAAACATAGATCAATAAACTCTAGTAGTGTTTATCTGACGCAGTTCAAGATAAACCGAATAGGTGTTGCAGCAATCTCTATCGCCTTACTGGGTAAGGCTGGAAAATAGGCAATACTGTGTTTGCTCGTGCCTAGACTTGCGTTATTGTTTGAATAAATGCCATTGCTTAATCTGATTCAGTAAAATAACTGCTTTTTGCCAGTCCAATCCCATGCGAATTCAAGCGTTACCGACACAATTAGTCAATCAAATTGCCGCGGGCGAGGTGGTCGAAAGACCTGCTTCAGTGGTGAAGGAATTGGTGGAAAACTGTTTTGATGCCGGTGCTACCCAGGTTCAAATCGATATTGAACAAGGCGGGGTGCGGCAGATTAAGATTCGCGATAATGGTTGTGGGATTGATAAAGACGATTTGGCTTTGGCTTTGTCGCGCCATGCCACCAGCAAAATCAGTTCCTTAGAGGATTTAGAGCAGGTGATGAGCATGGGCTTTCGCGGCGAGGCCTTGCCGAGTATTAGTTCGGTGGCGCGTTTGACATTGATTTCAAGAACCGCAGAAGCTGATTGTGCTTGGTTGGTTAGCGCAGATGGCACAGAGCAAAATTTTAATCCCCAGCCCGATCCGCATCCACAAGGTACCACGGTTGATGTCCGTGATTTGTTTTACAACACCCCAGCCCGGCGTAAGTTTCTAAAAGCCGAAAAAACCGAATTTGCCCATATTGAAAGCTTGATTCAAAAACTGGCCTTGGCGCGAACTGATGTTGGATTTTTGTTAAATCACAA
>JBEGMT010000078.1:0-3013 GCA_041182925.1 Pseudomonadota bacterium
GAATAAACAAGATATTAGTCGCTTGGATGTGGTTAATTATTTAGCCCATGGCGTTTCAAAACTCGATCAACACGACAAAACAACTGATTCAGAAGCGGATGCCGAGAAAGCAGGGAGTGATGCTTCGGAATCGCCACTAGAGAAATATGCAGTTAATCTTAATCAAGAAGCCTTGCAGGGTAATATTGATCCTTTGATTGGTCGCGATTTAGAAGTCGAGCGCACAATTCAGGTTTTATGTCGTCGTCGCAAAAATAATCCTTTATTAGTCGGTGAAGCGGGCGTGGGTAAAACTGCGATTGCTGAAGGTTTGGCGAAACGGATTGTCGAAGAACAAGTGCCGGATGTGTTGCTAGATAGCGTGATTTATTCGTTGGATATGGGGGCTTTGGTTTCTGGAACTAAATACCGTGGCGATTTTGAGAAACGTTTGAAAGGTTTGATCAACCAATTAAAAAAACAGCCTGAGGCGATTTTATTTATTGATGAAATTCATACCATTATTGGTGCTGGCGCTTCGTCAGGTGGTGTGATGGATGCCTCTAATTTAATTAAGCCGGTGTTATCATCAGGGCATTTGCGTTGCATCGGTTCAACCACTTATCAAGAATATCGTGGCATTTTTGAAAAAGATCACGCTTTGGCGCGTCGGTTTCAGAAAATCGACGTGTTAGAACCGTCGATTGAAGATACCGTGCAAATTCTTAAAGGTTTGAAAAGCCGTTTTGAAGAGCATCATGGACTCAAATACACTGCTGATGCTTTGCGTTTGGCGGCTGATTTGTCCGCTCGTTACATTACCGATAGACATTTGCCTGATAAAGCGATTGATGTGATTGATGAAGCCGGAGCCAGGCAGCGTTTATTAGCTGAAGATCAACGCAAAGATGTGATTGATGTCGCAGAGATTGAAGATATTGTTGCCAAAATCGCTCGTGTGCCGGTGCAATCAGTATCTGCTTCAGATAAAGATAAGTTAGCTAATCTTGAAAAGAACCTGAAAATGTTGGTGTTTGGTCAGGATGAAGCGATTGCTGAATTGGCGTCGGCAATTAAATTGTCGCGTGCTGGTTTACGTGATAGCAGCAAAACTATCGGTTCATTTTTATTTGCTGGCCCAACGGGAGTTGGTAAAACTGAAGTCACTAAACAATTGGCTAAAGTGTTGGGAATTGAGTTGATCCGGTTCGATATGTCCGAATATATGGAACGACATACAGTTTCACGTTTAATTGGCGCCCCCCCAGGTTATGTTGGTTATGATCAAGGTGGTTTGTTAACTGAAGCGGTGACTAAGCATCCTCATGCGGTGTTATTACTTGATGAGTTAGAAAAAGCCCATCCTGATGTGTTTAATCTGCTATTGCAGGTCATGGATCACGGTACCTTGACGGATAACAATGGTCGTAAAGCGGATTTTCGTAATGTGATTTTAATTATGACAACCAATGCCGGTGCTGAAGAAGGTGCTCGAAGCTCGATTGGTTTTACTGAGCAAAATCATGCCACTGATAGTTTCAAAGCGCTTGAACGTAGTTTTTCACCAGAATTTAGAAATCGTTTGGATGCGATTTTGCAATTCAAATCGCTGGATATATCAGTGGTTGGTAGCGTGGTTGATAAGTTTATTTTTGAGCTGGAAGCCTTGTTAGCAGACAAGAATGTCACGCTCAGTTTAGATGCTGGCGCTAGAAACTGGCTTGCTTTACGGGGCTATGATGCCAAAATGGGCGCAAGACCAATGGCGCGTTTGATTCAGGAAAAAATCAAAAAACCGCTAGCAGAGGATTTATTGTTTGGCCGATTAGCCAATGGCGGTCATGTACGCATTGAAGTTGAAAACGATGCTTTGCTATTTGCGATAGAAAGCAAACAAATGACAGCTGCAGAATTAAATCAAGTGGTCTAGCGGAAATCGGTAACCGCTAATCCTGTTTAAAAACGAGATTAGCGGTTACGGAAAGTAATGCGGCCTTTGGTTAAATCGTAAGGTGTCATTTCAACCCTTACTTTATCCCCGGTTAAAATGCGGATGTAATGTTTACGCATTTTGCCTGAAATGTGAGCCGTAACAATGTGTCCGTTTTCAAGTTCTACACGAAACATTGTATTAGGTAAGGTATCAATAACCTTGCCATCCATTTCAATTTGATCTTCTTTTGCCATAATTAAAACCTTTGGTTAAAAAAACCATCTTATCATGAATCAATCCTATACTTAATAGAATTGTCATTAATCAATCTATAAATACTGAGCGATACTCGCTATAAATGAGTTTGATTTTGAAGATAAAAACTGTTTAGCCAGCAAGGTCTATGTGATAATGCTAGGTTTAACTGCCACAACAACGACAGGGATAAAAATGGACGAAAATAAGAAAAAGGCGCTAGGTGCCGCATTAATGCAGATCGAAAAACAGTTCGGTAAAGGTTCTGTGATGCGAATGGGTGATGTGGCGGCGAATCGTGATATTGAAGTGGTTTCGACTGGTTCTTTGTCGTTGGATATTGCTTTAGGTTGCGGTGGTTTACCGCGTGGTCGGATTATTGAAATTTATGGTCCAGAGTCATCCGGTAAAACTACTTTGACTTTGCAAACCATTGCCCAGATGCAAAAACTAGGTGGCACAGCGGCTTTTGTTGATGCTGAACACGCGTTAGACCCGATTTATGCTGAAAAAATCGGTGTTAATATCAAAGACTTATTAGTTTCTCAGCCTGATACTGGTGAACAAGCTTTAGAAATCACCGATATGTTGGTGCGTTCTGGCGCGGTTGATATTGTGGTTATCGACTCGGTTGCTGCATTAACACCGAAAGCCGAAATCGAAGGCGATATGGGTGATTCTCATATGGGTTTACAAGCGCGTTTAATGTCGCAAGCACTACGTAAACTGACGGCTAATATAAAACGTTCCAACACCTTAGTCATTTTCATTAATCAATTGCGGATGAAGATCGGCGTAATGTTCGGTAGCCCTGAAACCACTACTGGCGGTAACGCACTGAAATTT
>JBEGMT010000079.1:0-6129 GCA_041182925.1 Pseudomonadota bacterium
GCATCGACACAGACTTTGTGATTAGCCCCGACCAATTTCCAAGAGGTCGTCACGCAACCGACTTCATCCGCATTGACCACCGCACTACCCAACAACAAGCCCGCCAAGGCATACTTTTTTAAACTGATTTTCATATTAGTTTTATCCATTAAGAAACAAAAACCCAGTCGCTAAAACAAGCCGCCTGGCCATGATACTGCCCATCTTGATCGAAAATATTCCACACCACTGCATTATCAATCCTAAATCGTCTACCGGTTTTGGAAATCCGCACCCCGCTGTAATGATCGATAAAACCTTGGCTTTTGACCTGTTGCAACAAAACCTCGCGTTGCTGTTGATTAACCGGCTCGGCAGATAATCGGGAAGGCATAGCCAACAACTCATCCCAACTCAATTCAAACAAATCCAAAGCGCGACGATTGCCGTAATTAAACAGCGGATCAGCACCGGTATCGTGAGCCAGCAACACAAAATCGGCTTCAAACAATTGCTGAGATAACGGTTGATTGGGTTTTAGCGCCAGCAAGGGTTGGTTTAAAAAGCGCTGATAGCTGTCGAATAACAGTTGGCTTTGAATGTTGTTGAGGGTAGGGGGCATCTAGTTTGTACTAAAAATTAAAGATTCAAAATCGTTCGCAGGATACACAAACCGCGATTCTATATCTACGCTTAAAAACAGCGCTGAAATTGACAAAGTAATGTCGATGATCCACCTAAACGCCACTCAAATTGATTATTAAAGGACAAAAACATGAATCGAACCGATGCCGAACAATTTCTAAAAATCGCCTTAGACAATCCTTCTGCTCAATTCCGAACAGGCCAATGGGAAGCGATTGATACTTTGGTTAATCAGCAACGAAAATTATTAGTAGTACAGCGCACAGGTTGGGGCAAAAGCGCCGTTTATTTTATTAGCACCAAAATTTTTCGTGATCGCGGCATGGGGCCAAGCATTATTGTTTCGCCTTTGCTGGCATTAATGCGTAATCAGATTGCCTCAGCGCGGCGCCTAGGCCTAGTAGCGGAAACCATCAATTCAACCAATTGCGAAGATTGGCAATCAATTACACAACGTATTAACGATAATCAAATCGACTGCTTGCTTATCTCTCCCGAACGTCTAGCCAACGATGAGTTTATAGACACCGTATTACAGCCAGCCGCCGACCGAATTGGTTTAATCGTGATTGATGAAGCCCACTGCATTTCCGACTGGGGCCATGATTTCCGCCCAGATTATCGACGCATTGTGAACATTCTGCGGCAGTTACCAGCAAATACTCCCGTCCTAGGCACCACCGCTACTGCCAATAACCGCGTGATTAATGACATTCAAAACCAATTAGGCAATATCGAAATCCAACGAGGCTCACTAAGTCGTGAAAGTCTCGCGCTGCAAAATATGATATTGCCAGATCAAGCCTCACGCTTAGCTTGGCTGGTACAAACTATCCCACAACTCATAGGCACAGGGATTGTTTATACCCTAACCACCCATGATGCTGAACAAGTCGCCAATTGGTTAGCCATAAATGGCATTAACGCCAAAGCCTATCACGGTAGTATTGAAATGAAAGGCTTTAGCAGCGATAACTATCGCCAACATCTGGAAAACTTGTTGCTGACTAATCAGCTAAAAGTATTGGTTGCAACCACGGCGCTAGGTATGGGCTATGACAAACCTGATCTAAGCTTTGTGATCCACTATCAAGCACCCGGTTCAATTGTCGCCTACTACCAACAAGTCGGGCGTGCCGGTCGGGGAATTAATCATGCTATTGGTGTATTAATGTCAGGCATGGAGGATCAAGCTATTCATGCGTTTTTTCGCGATTCAGCCTCCCCCTCAGAAAGCCAAGTTAATGAAATTCTTAATCTGCTCAATCAAGCCGATGGCCTAACTATTCGTGACATTGAGCAGCAAACTAATCTGCGTTACGGTCAAATTGAAAAAGTGCTTAAACTACTGAGTGTTGAAAATCCTGCGCCAATCATAAAATTAAAAACGCTATGGCACAGAACCCCAGTTATTTTTGCGATTGATCAACAGCGTATAGCCCACCTGACACAACAGAGGGAACAAGAATGGCTTGAAGTTCAGCAGTATCTTCACTACCAAGGTTGTTTAATGAACTATTTGCGCGGGGCATTAGATGATACAACTATCAATAATTGTGGCAAATGTGCCTCATGTCTGGGGCAATCTATTATCGATATAGATCTTGACCCACTGCTAATCCATCACGCCGCCAGTTTTCTCAAGCAAGCCGAAATGCCGATTACCGCTAAAAAACAACTACCAGCCAATGCCTTCGTCAACTACAACTTTCATGGAAATTTACCTGCATCGTTACAAGCCAAGCAAGGTCGCGTACTTTGTCGCTGGGGTGATGCCGGCTGGGGTAAGCTAGTGGCAGACAATAAACATACCCGTCATTTTTGCGATGAACTGGTAGATGCGGTTGTTGAGATGATCACTAAACGCTGGCAGCCAACACCCTCACCAGACTGGGTATGTTGTGTCCCATCAATCAACCATCCACAATTAGTCACCGATTTTGCACAACGATTAGCGAACAAGCTCAAGATTCCCTTCATTAACGCCGTCATCAAAACCAAAGCTAATCAACCGCAAAAAGGCCAGCAAAATCGTTTTCACCAATGCCGTAATTTAGATGGCGCTTTTAGCATTCATCAACCCATTCCGAATGGCGCGGTATTGCTGGTTGATGATATTGTTGATTCCGGCTGGACATTAACAGTCATCGCGGCATTGTTACAACAAGCGGGCAGCGGTGTCGTCTTTCCTGTTGCCTTAGCATCTACGTCTGTAAAAGATTAAACACACATGAACTTATCACCCACTGCACAAGCGACATTATTGCTAACCAGCTACTTCAGCCCACCGCAAGAGGATAGCGAAAAACCGCTAACTAATACGGAATGGGGTCGATTTGCTGTTTGGCTAAAAAATAAGGACGCAACGCCTGCCGATTTATTATCCACACAATTTCATCAACTATTGGAAGGTTGGAGTGATAAGAAAATTACCCTTGAACGACTACTTGCTTTATTGGCTCGCGGACATAGTCTGGCATTAGCTGTAGAAAAATGGCAACGGGCAGGTTTATGGGTCATTACCCGTTCAGATGATGACTATCCAAAACGCTTGAAGTCGCGTTTAAAAAACGATGCACCACCGGTACTATTTGGATGTGGCAATAAAGCGCTATTAAATATCGGCGGTATCGCGGTAATTGGTTCCAGAAATGCAGGGCATGAGGATTTACAATTCACTCACAATCTGGGAACTAAAGCCGCTTATCACGGCAATGGTATTGTTTCTGGTGGCGCAAGAGGTGTCGATGAAACCGCGATGCTCGCAACAATAAAAAACGGTGGCAATGTGATTGGCGTATTAGCTGATAGCCTGTTGAAAACCGCCACCGCTTCCAAATGGCGTCAAGGTTTAATCGACGGCCACTTAGTCTTAATCTCACCGTTTTATCCAGAAGTTGGATTTAATACCGGTCATGCCATGGCTCGTAACAAGTATATCTACTGCTTAGCAGATACGGCTTTGGTAGTTCATTCGGGCTTAAAAGGCGGAACAATCAGTGGCGCAGAAGAAAATCTGAAAAAGCAATGGGTTCCCTTGTGGGTCAAACCAAGCAAAGACAGTTCAGCGGGTAACAGTCTATTAGTTGATCAAGGTGGTTTTTGGTGCCCCGAAACCATCGATCAAGTCAATTTATCAACATTGACAGCAATCTCTTTTTCAAATTCGTTAAAGTCAACCGATAACCAAGATGACTTATTTAACGATTGGCTTCCTGAACCATCGGCGCAACTGGATATATTCTCAGATAGCGAGACCAGCGCAGAACAACCGACTGCAAAATCAACAAACACCGAATCAAATTTCAACTCAGAAGCCCATTTACTTGATAGCGATAATTCAACAGATTTTTATCAATTATTTATTACGGACTTACTACGATTTACCAACACACCTAAAAAATCCGATGAAATTGAATTGCGAACGGGATTACACAAGTCACAAATCAACCAATGGTTAAAACAAGCCATTAACGATGGCTATGTTAAAAAACTTAGTCATCCGCTACGTTATCAGCGAATAGAATCATAGAGAGAGTGTGTGTGGGGGATTCATCGGAATAATTTTGCGACGAGTATTTATTGCCATTCAAAATTCAGTGGATAGAAGGCGTTATTAGGTGCCGAGAATAACCGTAACCTGCTGGTACATTTTTTAAATGCGATTATCGGTAGCGATTTATCTGCATTGATTGATAGCGTTGAAATCATCAACCCTTATAACGAAAAAGAGTTTTTGGAAGACAAACTCAGTATCGTCGATGTCAAAGCCAAGGACACCGCAGGCACTATTTACCAAATTGAGATTCAACTGGTCAGTTATGCCAATCTGCCAGAGCGAATTTTGTACAACTGGGCCGACATATACAGCCAACAACTCCAAAGCGGCGACCACTTTCATGTTCTCCGCCCAACCTATTCGATCTGGCTATTGGCTGACAATTTGCTTGAAAATGACGCAGACTATATTCATACCTATAAAATCAAGGATGAAAAAGGCAGAACATTAAATAACCACTGCGGCATCTGGTTGTTGGAATTGGAAAAATTTAATGCCCAACAGATTGAAACTGAACAGCAACGTTGGTTAAGATTTTTTAAAGAGGGTGACAGCTTAAATGATGAAGCCGGTTTACCCGATTGGATGACAACCGAAGAAATGAGGCAAGCGATGAACACATTACGCCAGTTTTCAGAAAAAAAACGCGATTATCACGCCTATCAAGCACGGCAGAATTTTTTACGAGAACAACTGACTATTCAAGATGAATTGGATCAAGTACATAAAGCCAAGTTGGAAGCGGAAAAACGTGAGCAAGCGGCATTAGATTTGGCTAAGCAAAAAGATGTTGAAATTGAACGTCTAAAAGCGCTTTTGGCAAAAAACAACCTGAATTCGTAGTCCATAACAATCGAAAATGATGCGCTAAATAGGATGCCGCCGACGTAAGGAGGCGCATCGCTCGCGACAGTTGCGCCTCGCCGCAGGCTCGACACAACCTATATTCTGCGCAGCTTATCAAGTTAAATTTTTGACATTTTAGCTCAAAACGGGATAATTGCCGAAGGCTCTTGAGCCGGTAGAACCTTTACCTATGGTTTTGGTTCATGGCTGCGCCTCAGTCGCCGCAAGACTGGGGCATATCTTCCTGCTACTTAGCTTTCTTGGTTTCTACAAGAAAACTATTCTGTTTTATCTCCTTCAAATAATTTTCATCTGCTGGAAATGCGGTTACAAATTGATGATGACCACCTACTTCTCTAGGATTATCAAATACAACAACATAGCGTTCTTCTACAACAACTAACGTTCGCCGTTTTACTTTTTTACCCCTATCTGTATTCCTAGTTTGACTGTATCTTTGAACTGTTCCTGCACTCAGAGCCAAAACTTCTTTGATCCACAAAATTCGACGAGCCCGTGGTTTGGAAAAACCACCATCATGTATACCTGAGCTCGTTCTATAGTTTCTTGATTCTGAAAAAGCATGGTCAAAAGCATGTTTACCAAATTGATAAGTCACACCATTCCAGTCATTAAAAATCCGCATGTTTCCATATTCATCAAAAACATAGGTTTCAAAATAAATCTGCCGATATTTCTCAATCAACTCTTGTTCGGTATTCGCTTGAAGGCGTAATTGTGGCCATAATTTCTCCTCCACTAACTACCTTCCTTGCCAATGAAAAATATTGAACTTTTGCTCATTTGGTCCTGTAGCTTCAATTAAGTTGTAACGCCCAAGATCGGTTGCAAGTTGTTGTGCAAAGGCTGTTTTAAATTCACTTCTTTCCGGTTTTTGATCTAAAGAATTCCACTGGTAGCCAACTGCACCCATTAATAAATCAGCTAATTGAATTAAGGGCTGTGTGTGTGATGTAACGGGTTCAAGACATGATATTTTTGCGCGTCCCGTTAGCTTATGTACCAATATTTGGCGTAGAGTCTCAAACCGAGTGCTACATGAATTTTGCTGCCAATCTAAGTAAACATAATATTCATTA
>JBEGMT010000080.1:0-4375 GCA_041182925.1 Pseudomonadota bacterium
TACCATTGGAATTTCTTGCGGCTTTTGACCAATAGCCAAGCCAGACAGCAATTCATTAGCCATTTGTTCTGCTTTAGCTTTACCAACATCACCGACTATCACCACAAGCGCATTAGCAGCCACATAATATTTCTGATAAAAATCCTTCAGATCTGTAACTTCAAAGCCAGCAACGGTTTGAACAACACCCTCATCAGGATGCCCATAAGGGTGATCGTGATACAAAGCCTTATAAAAAGCGATACTCGCCAAAGCTGCCGGCGATTCTTCTCGATGCTTCAATCCAGCCAAAGTACGACTTTTTTCGCGCTGAAAATCACTCTCGTCAAAACGAGGCTTAGTCAAAATGGTTTGATAGGTTGCCAGCGCTTTATCCAACAAAGGTTTCTCGACCAAACTACGCATCGAAATCCAAGCCATATCTTTTGACACACCATTTGAAAATGTTGCGCCTACCGACTCAAAGCGATTAGCAATTTCATCCGCACCCCACTCACCAGCCCCAGCTTCCAACATAGCCGACGTTAATGCCGCCAAGCCAAATTGAGCATCATCTCTTGCGCTACCTGCATCAAACGTCACCCGTATATCGACCATCGGCAAAGCAGGCGTATTAACGAAATACACTCGCCCGCCCTGACTGGTTTGCCAATGCTCAATCTTTACAGCCGCCCAGCCGCTTTGAGCAATCAACAAAAACAGCAATCCAATTAATTTAAAACGCATGATGACCTCCTATCGATTTTGCTGGCTTTGGTGCTTCGGTGATTGGTTGCGGATCGAGATAAGCCACCGTTAAATAATCTTCAATCAAATATTTACGCGCCACATCGCGTACTTGCTCAGCTGTAACCTGATTGATTTTTTTCACATATTCATCGGCTTTTTGCCAACCAATACCAACCGTTTCCAACATACCCAATTGCATAGCTTGATAAAAATTAGAATCTTTTTGATAAACATCGCTCGCTAAAACCTGAGCCTTGACTCGCTGCAATTCATCCGCACTCACCAATTCATTTTTCAGCTGCAATACCTCATCTTTCAAAGCATATTCCATATCAAACACCGTTTGACCTTCAGCTGGCGTTGCTTCTAAAGTCAGCAATTCTGGTAATCGCGAAGTAAACTCATATCCGGCACCGACGGAAACAGCAATTTGCTTTCCCCTAATTAACCGTGATGACAATCGCGCCCCATTACCTCCATCAAGAATCCCAGCTAACACTTCTAAAGCATAAGCATCTGACTCCGGCTTCGCAGTTTTCAACACTGGGACTTTGTAGCCCATCATGACGTAGGGCAACTTAGCAGGCGCCTTGACGGTTAATTTACGCAGACCTTGCTGCTCAATTTCCTCCTGCGGCTTGATAGGCTTAATCACGCTAGGTTGAAGACCAGAAAAGTGTTTTTCAGCCAACTGAATCACTTGCTGGCTATCAACATCACCCACCACTACCAAGGTCGCATTATTCGGCGCATACCATTGCTGATACCAAGCCTGTAAATCTTCGACTTTGTAATTAGCAATATCAGACGGCCAACCAATCACCGGGTTTTTGTACGGACTATTAGCAAAAGCTACCGCATTAAACTGTTCTTGCATTTTTGAACGCGGCTGATCATCAGTTCGCATGCGCCGCTCTTCGGTTACAACTTGCAATTCTTTTTCTAATTCTTCAGCTTTTAAATCCAAATTGCGCATTCGATCAGCTTCCAATTTAAAGCTAATTTCTAAACGCGACTTTTCTAAGGTTTGAAAATAGGCCGTGTAATCATTGCCAGTAAAGGCATTTTCCTGCCCACCATTTTCAGCAATAATCCGCGAAAATTCGCCAGCCGGATATTGCTTGGTGCCTTTAAACATCATGTGTTCCAACATGTGCGAAATACCGGTAATCCCACCCGGCTCATAACTGGCGCCAACCTTGTACCAAACTTGAGAAACCACCACCGGTGAACGATGATCTTCTTTCACCAACACTTTTAAGCCATTATTAAATATATGCTCATGAACTTTGCCGCTCTCGGCGTATGCCGTAAAGACAGGGCAAAGTAACAGCACAGCAGCTAGCCTCTGTTTCATAATTCCCTCGTTAATAGAAAAAAGTGAGCACCTGTGACGATTTTAATAATCAAAGGTTCACTGGTATTCTATATGTTTAAAGTTGCTGAAACTATTCGGAAGCGAATGACTGACCAAAACCCCGTCCTCTCTTGGAAAAATTATTTAGAACTCTGCAAACCTCGGGTTGTAGCCTTAATTGTCTTTACTGCGATTGTCGGTATGTTGCTATCTGTACCCGGTATGCCGCCGCTGGAGAACTTTTTTTATGGCACCATCGGCATCGCCTTAGCTGCCTCATCAGCTGCAGCGATTAATCATTTCATCGACCAAAAAGCTGATGCAGAAATGGCGCGGACTATGAACCGCCCACTACCTAAAGGTAATTTAAAGTCACGCAATGTAATTACTTTTGCCGCCATCCTGGGTGCGATTGCAATGGGATTACTCACTATTAAAGTCAATGTATTAACCGCTTTTTTAACTTTCCTATCGCTAATCGGTTACGCGGTTATTTACACGGTGTACCTTAAAAAAATGACACCACAAAATATCGTCATCGGCGGTGCTGCAGGCGCAGCGCCACCGGTTTTAGGTTGGGCAGCAATTACTGGCGAAGCACATCCTTATTCACTGCTTCTGTTCTTAATCATCTTTGTTTGGACACCACCGCATTTTTGGGCACTCGCCATTGCTAGACGTGATGAATACGCCAAAGTCGCCATTCCAATGCTACCGGTAACACATGGTGTTGAATTTACTCGTCTACAAATTTTGCTTTACACCATTCTGCTACTGATAACCACGCTATTACCTTATTTAACCGGCATGAGCGGGTTGATTTATCTAGCTTCTGCGGTGTTGTTAGGTTTGGGTTTTTTATATTTTGCGATTCAAATGATGCGTAAAAAAGATAATAAGACTGCTATGCGCACTTTCGCCTATTCAATTATTTATCTAATGCTGATTTTTGCGGCTTTGCTAATCGATCATTACTTTAAAATTTCACTAACATGAGCTTAACTTCTGCCGAACATCCCTTTGCCGAATTCATCAAAATCCTCGGCAAAGGCAAAAAAGGTTCTCGCGACCTAACCCAAGACGAAGCCTACCGCGCAATGCAGATGATTCTGTCAGACCAAGTGCAGCCGATTCAATTAGGCGCGTTTTTAATGTTGATGCGGATTAAAGAAGAAACTCGCGAAGAATTAGCAGGCTTTGTCCAAGCCGCGCGTGACAACATTGGTTGCAGCAATCGCCCAACATTAGCCGATCTAGACTGGTCATCCTATGCCGGCAAACGCCGCCATTTACCGTGGTTTTTGCTATCAACTTTATTGCTGGCTGAAAACGGCATCAAAGTTTTTATGCACGGTGCTGGCGGTCATACTGAAGGTCGGCTTTACACCGAAAAGGCTTTAGAAGCACTTAAAATCAGCCCCGCCAAATCAATCACCGAAGCAGAGCAACAATTAGCCAGCACTAATTTCAGCTATTTATCACTACAACACATTTGTCCACCACTCTACGAAATGATTAATTTACGGCCAGTGATGGGATTACGCTCACCGGTGCATACTTTGGTTAGATTGCTCAATCCATTTAATGCTCAGCACAGCATTCAAGGGATTTTTCACCCCAGTTACCGCCAAGTACATCAAAATGCGGCGCTATTGCTCAATCAACCTCACATGGCGGTTTTAAAAGGCGAAGGCGGCGAAACCGAGCGCAATCCTGATGTCGAATGTTTGGTACAAAGTGTCCACAACGGTGAATTGATTGACGAAACATGGCCAGCTTTATTTGCCCGCCGACATATGAAAGCTGAACACTTAGATCCACAACAGCTAATCCAAGTTTGGCAAGGCGAAGTTGAGGATGAATTTGCACAAGCAACCGTGATTGGCACAGCCGCCATAGCCTTGCAATTACTCGGCAAAGCTGAAAGCCAACAGCAAGCGCATCAATTAGCGGAACAGTTTTGGCTTAACCGTCATCTAAATCGCTTTAGCTAATCTCAATGTAACCTCATTCGGTGGAGCAAGCTTCATGCAACGAATTTTAATGATCATTAGTTTGATTTTTTTATCA
This sequence comes from Pseudomonadota bacterium, assembly GCA_041182925.1. Taxonomy (GTDB): domain Bacteria; phylum Pseudomonadota; class Gammaproteobacteria; order Methylococcales; family Methylomonadaceae; genus Methylomonas. Next base: position 4,157 of record JBEGMT010000080.1, read on the forward strand.
GCTTGCACCACCACACCGCCCAAACATCCAGACAATATTTGCCAAATCTTTGATGAAAAAGATGATTGGTACGAGGCCGCAGTCAGCACCGAAAAACGCTGGGGCGTTCCGATTCCGGTACAAATGGCGATTATTTACCAAGAGTCCAGTTTCGTTGCTACCGCCGAACCACCACGACCATTAATTTTGGGCTTTATCCCTTGGTTTCGCTCCAGTAGC
>JBEGMT010000081.1:0-4440 GCA_041182925.1 Pseudomonadota bacterium
TCCCACGCTTCATCAATGGAGACGGTACCGCCAAAACGCACGCCGCCATAACATTTGAAGGCGCTGCGGCGGAGCAGGGTTAGGTAAATCACTTTCAAGAAGTTTTTATCCCAACGCACGGTAATACCGTATTCCGCCACACCGCCGAAGCCGAGCATCACCCGTTTGTCGAGTTCTTCATACAAGCTTTGGAATTCGATCACTGGTTGTGGAATGTTGTTGCGGTCGCCAGTTAGGTATAAAGGTAGCGGCTCGATTTTTAGCGCATCGATGCCGACCACGCCAAAACCTTCGTTCAACAAATAATGTGACAAGGTGTAACCAGCAGGGCCCATGCCGGCAACCAAGACGTTTTTGCCGTTGTAAGGCAAAGCGGTCGAGCGTTTGACGTTAAGCGGATTCCAGCGCGTCAATAAGCTGTAAATCTCAAAACCCCAAGGCATGAATAACACGTCAGTTAAAACATTGGTTTCGATTTGTGGAATGTTGACTGACTCGGTTTTTTGGTAGATACAACCGCGCATACAGTCGTTACAAATTCGGTGACCAGTACCGGGGCACATTGGATTGTCGATCACAATCATCGCCAAAGCACCGATGTTATCGCCTTGGCGCTTAACAACGTGCATTTCCGAAATTTTTTCTTCCAACGGACAGCCGGTCATCACCGCGCCCAAATGGTTGTTTTTGAAAGTGCCGTCTTTTTTGTTTTTAATGCCTTTTGAGCAAGAATCGTTGTCGCGGTCGTGGCAGTAAATGCAATGATCAACTTCATACAAGACTTGGCGTTGGGCGAAGCGTTTGTCAGTTAAAGCAAAGCCATCGCGGCGGCGAACATGGCCTTCTTCACAAGCCCAGACGTTATAACCATCACGGTCAACGCTGGCGTGGTGAACCAAGTTGTCTAAGTCGGTTTTGGCAGGGACTTTAAAGCTCAACCATTTTTTAACCACAGCTTGTAGTTCTGGCGCTGACTTAGCGGCAAAGCTCCAACGGTAAATAATGTCTAAAACTGAGGCGACTAAAGCGGTTGGACTGTCGCTGTTAGCTGCGGCAGGTAGCGATTGATAATCGGCAACATCGGTATCAGTTAAGTCTGGATTTTGTGACAGTTTTAATAAATTAGCCGCCAATAAGCTCACGGCAAATTCGGCATCATTCGCAAACAAATCTTGATTGCCAGTCGCAGTGATTAAAGTCTGTAATTCAGCATTTAAAGCGCCAATATCCCAGCCTTCGATAGTTTGACCTTTGAAACGACTCGCCAATTTGCCAACGATTTCGGTGCGGTAAACAAATACGCTTTCTACTTCGCTGCGGATATGGCTGATTTGTTGATCGCGAACATCGCTGACTTTAAATAATTCAGCCACAAACGTGCCGACATAAGGTGCGGTTCTAACCAAAATTTCTGAAATTTGCTCGGGCGCCATGCCTTCACCGTTGCAAGCACGGTAAGCGGCTAATTCCGCGAACAAGTCAGGATCGTGTTTTTGTACCGATTGGTCGAATACAGCCAATAAATCCGCTAAACGTTGAGTATCGTATAAATCGGCATATTCAAAGCCTGGGATGCCTAAAGTCAGTTTGGTAAGGTCGTTGGTATTAATCTGTTGTGTCATCAAGTGATTCCGTTGTGGCTTGTGATGAGAGATAGTTTTTTAAAATTTAAGGTAATTCGTCAATCGTGCTGTCTTTTTCGGCCGGCATCAAATCTTCGCGGCTTAAACCAAAGCTCAAGGCTAATGAGCTGGCGATATAAATCGAAGAATAAGTACCTTTAACCACACCAATTAACATGGCAATCGCGAAGCCATGAATGGTTTTGCCGCCCAAGAATGCCAAGGCCAACAAGGTTAAGAAAACAGTGAATGAAGTCAAAATAGTACGACTTAAAGTGTCGTTCAGGGCGCGGTTGGTAATGTCGTGCATAGACTCACGACGGCTACTGCGGACAGTTTCACGGATACGGTCATAAACCACGATGGTGTCGTTGATTGAATAACCGACCAGTGCCAAAATCGCTGACAGTACCGTCATATCAAATTCCCAGCCAAATACCGAGAAAAAGCCCATGGTAATAATGGTGTCGTGGAATAAAGCCGCAATCGCACCGACTGATAATTTCCACTCAAAACGCACACTGACGTAAGCCATTACCGCCAAAAATGACAGCAATAACGCTAAACCGCCATCGTTAACCAAATCTTCACCGACTTGTGGGCCAACAAATTCAACGCGGCGAATTTCACCGGCTTGGGGTTGGCTACTGTTAGCGGTACTGAGGATTTGTTCGGTTAATTGTTTTTGGCTGATGTTTTCGACCGGTTTCAGGCGTAATAAAACGTCTTGAGAACTGCCGAAATGTTGAATATTGGCATCGCCGAAACCTTGTTTTTCTAAGGCTTCACGCATGGTGTTCAAATCAACCGATTGGTTGTAGTGCATTTCATAAACACTACCGCCGGTAAAATCGATGCCAAAGTCCAAACCCTTGGTAATGAACGAAATAATCGAAATTAGAAACAAGGTGCCGGAAAAGAAAAACGCCATTTTTCTTTTGCTAAGAAAATCAATTTGTCGAGCGGAAGTCATGACAAGGTTCCTAAATTTAAAGAGTGAAAATCGGTTATTGCTATCTGCTATTAGTCGATTAGCGGCAATAGGGCTAGGAATTGTACTATTTTCTCCAGAAAGCGGGCGTAAAAAGCATCAATAGTGTGAACACTTCCAGACGGCCAAGTAGCATCGCTATGGTGCAAATCCAGGTTTGAAAGTCGCTTAAACCTTGATAATTACTCGCAGGGCCAACCACGCCTAAGCCGGGGCCTGCGTTGTTGATGCAGGCCATCACCGCGCTCAGCGATGAAATCGGATCTAATCCGGAAAACAGTAATGAAAAGGTTAAAACCACAATCGAAATAAAATACAAAAAGATAAACGCCAATACTGAGAAAATAATTTTGTTAGGAATTGGCATGTCGCCAATCCGAATTGGATTGATAGCGCGGGGGTGCAAAATGCTAAACATTTCCCGACCTGCCTGTTTCCAAAGTAATAGGGTGCGGAACATTTTGATACCGCCGCCGGTAGAGCCAGTGCATGCGGTGACACAGCTCAAATACAACATCCACCAAGGCACAAACGGTGGCCATTTATCAAAATCAACACTGGCAAAGCCGCAGTCGGTGGCGATGGAAACCAAGTTAAAGCTGACATGGCGCAAGCTGACTAAAAACTCAGGATAGGTTTCAAAATAAGTCAGATAAGCTGAGCACAATAAAATACTGCCAGTCAGTAAACCTAGCATCGGCATCGCTTCTGGGTCAAATAAATAAGGTTTTAAGCTGCGCTGATTCAAAACCGTGTAATGGGTAGCAAAGTTGATTGCAGAAATCAGCATGAAGATGGTTAAAACGATTTCAATCCGTTCCGAGTTGAAATAGCCAGCGCTGGCATCATGAGTTGAAAAACCACCTAAGCCCAGCGTTGCAAACGCATGGCAAATCGCATCGAACCAAGTCATGCCAGCCCAGTTCAGTGCAACGATGCAAACCAGTGTGATACCAGCATAAACCAGCCACAATAAACGCGCAGTTTCGGTAATGCGTGGCGTCAGTTTGCTATCTTTAATCGGTCCAGCAATTTCGGCTTTGTACAACTGCATCCCACCAATGCCGAGCAAAGGCAAAATCGCTACTGCCAAAACGATAATTCCCAAACCGCCAATCCAGTTAAGTTCATGGCGCCAAAGATTGAGCGAAGGTGCTAAGGTGTCTAAACCCGTGAAGACAGTTGCGCCAGTAGTGGTTAAGCCGGAGCTGGTTTCAAAAAAGGCATCGGTAAATGACAAACCTGGCATCGCCCACATCAAAGGAAAGGTGGCGGCGGTGGCCATTAAAATCCAGAACAAAGCGACCAATAGATAACCATCACGGGTTTTGACATCACCGCGAAAACGCATGGTGATTAAAGATAAAAAACCACCGACGCCGATATTAAGCGACATACCGTTAAAAAAATGTTCCACCATGCCATCTTCAAAGTACAGCGAGGTGAAAATCGGCAAAATATAGGTCAGGCCAAACACCATCAAAATAAGGCCAAGAACAAAACCAAGGGTACAAAAACGTTGCATAACGGCGCTGCCTAATAAACGGAAATACGATGCGAAGCGGCAAATTGTAACAAACAATTGAATTTATTGATGTTACCGGCTAACCAGCGTTAATCGTCATCCTCATCAGGAATTTGGCTTTTCAATTGTTCGGATAACAAGGTCTGTGCACCGCTAATCACCACTTGTTCACCGACCTGCACATTATCTAAAGCCAAATAGCCTTGTGGTGTGTTGAGTAACTGCGGCAAAGGCCGACGGTTAAATTGACCGTCAGCGGTTTTGATAAACACAAAGCTTTGGCCTGTTTGACGCACAATCGC